>NZ_JANNDR010000587.1:0-14920 GCF_031378165.1 Chamaesiphon sp. OTE_75_metabat_556 | reverse complement strand
ATTTGGGATTAGCGGCAAATCGGCTCATTACTTCTAGAGCCGCGACGGATCGATCTGCTTGAATGGCAATATTCGCGTGCAGGCGGGTGGTAATAAATCTTTTGCCCAAGACATCGGCGATATCTAAAATATCATCATCTTCTTGCTGGGCACTCCGCAAGCTAGGTTCGGTATCTAGCGGTTTAACTGGCTCGTAATATACTCGCGCCGCCGGGGCTTGAACGATCTCCCGTTCTGGATATTTCAATGCCGTTAATTTACCGCCAAAAACGCAGCCAGTATCGATATCGATCGTATTATTCAGCCATTCCGCTTCGACTACTGGCACATGTCCGTAAACCACCGTCGCCGCACCGCGATATTCTCGCGCCCAGTTCGCCCGCACAGGTAGCCCATATTCATCGATCTCGCCCGTTGTTTCGCCGTACATGGCAAAAGAGCGGACATGCCCGGAAGTGCGCCCTTGTAGCTCCTCCTTGAGTCCAGCATGAGCGATAACGAGCTTGCCATCATCGAAGATATAGTGACTAATCAGGGAATCGATGAATTTTGCTAGTTCGCCACGAAATTCAGTTTGAATTGGTTCTGGTAAAGCTTCAATTTCGGCGACTGTTAGCTCTAAACCATGATTGAGTTTGACATTTTTACCACGTAAATAACGCAGTAATTTAAATTCATGATTGCCACAGACGCACATCGCACTCCCAGCGGCCACCATGTTGCGGGCTAGTTTAATCGAGTCGAGATTACGAATTCCGCGATCGACCAAATCGCCGACAAACATTACCTGCCGTCCGGTAGGGTGTTTATAAGTAGGAAATTCCCAGCAAGGCTGTTGCGGATTTTGGTGCGCCTCATAGCCCAACTGTTTGAGTAAGATTTCTAGCTCGTCGCAGCAACCATGAATATCACCGATGATATCGAATGGCCCCGCTGCTGTTTTACGATTGTTCCACAGTGGTTGCCGATCGATTTCGACGTTATTAATCTGTTCGACGTTGGATAGAATATGGACATAACGAAATTCTCTGTCGAGATACCGCAGCGATCGGTTCAGATTTTCGGTATGTCGTTTGACGACGTGAATGCCAAAGTCGCGATTTTCGCGCTGTTGATTGCGATCGTGACACAATTCGGCTGGTAAATTAAAGACGATCGCGACGGCAAAGCAATGATAATCTTTGGCTAATTGTAATAATGGTTTACGATCTTCGGGCTTGACATTTGTGGCATCGACAACGGTTAATCTACCAGCCTTGAGGCGTTTGGCAACGATATAATGTAGTAATTCAAACGCATCGGTAGTCGCTGCTTGATTGGTTTCATCATCACAAACGATCGATCGACAATAATCAGACGAGATAATTTCTGTAGCCAGAAAATGTTGGCGCGCAAAGGAAGATTTCCCCGAACCGGATGCACCGATGAGGACGACTAAAGACAGTTCGGGGATATTTAATTTCATACTTTATACGTATCTCGATTCTCGCTTCAATAACACCTGCTATTTATGGATGCCAGCCGTGCTAGACATGATAAGCAGTAATAACGATGCTCTTATCCTCACTGTAAATGGATTCTACAGTTCTGAAAGTCAGATGTATCCACCAAACTTTAATCCTGCCGCCTTGAGCGGGTGCAGTACCAGATATTGAATATTCAGCATTCATCATTCATCATTAATTCTTCAAACTGGTCTGCTGGTAAAACTTTTTCGCTAAACCCTCCAATACCATCAAGTTGATGTTTATCGAGGGTCAGAGGACTGACGATAAGTCGTGAAGATGCGGTAGCCTGGAAGAACTAAAGCTATCCCATAACGGTTATTTAACATGCCAGGATACTTGTAAGGTGTATCGTCTGGCTTCTCTCCAAACAGGCGTAGAGTATAACTCCCAATCCAGATATACAAGCCAGGGATGAGCAAGTCCATGCTGTAAGCGATCGCTCTTTTCCGTTCGCTAGCAACTGCGTCTGTCCCTGGATCTAAGTTTTTGGATGGAACGATAGAACTCATTCTAGGCTATCTCAGCTTGTTTATAAATAAATTGTATCCGAGCTATCGATATCTTGTCACCAAATTACTACTCGAATTTTACTAGCCCAATATTCTATCCTCATCATCCTCAAAATAAATATCTAATTTGATGATTAGTCCTCATCTAATCTATAAATATTTAACCTAATTAGCTACGATCTCAATAATCTTCGCACATCGATCGCGATCTCTGGAAAAGAGATTGGCTGAATCAAACCACTAGTCAAAGTCAACTCCTCACGATACATTCCATCGATCGAGTCTCGGAAAACTTTTAATTCGTTAGCTTGTAAATTAACGACCCAATATTCGGGGATTCCGGCGGCGGCGTAGATTTCTTTCTTAACGCCCAGATCTTTCTTGAGCGTAGCATTAGCAAATTCAATCAACCAAAAGACATTTTCAGGATAGGGATGATGTTCTAGATATACAGTACCTAATGGTTGGACGATGGCAATATCTGGCGCAGGCTCCGAGTCATTTGGTAATGTAATTGGCTTGGCATCGCGGATTTTCGCTCTAGTGCCAAGTAATGCTCGCAAATATTCAGCCACTTCGGTATTGTAATAGGCATGAGATTCACCCTCTGGTGGCATAACAATAATTTCACCTTGCAACAGTTCTACAGGGCGGTCGTCTAAAATCCCCGCCGCTATAATTTGATGGTAGCGATCGATCGACCATTTATAAGCTGTATTAGTCATAGATATCGACCAAATAATATCCCATCTCTAATCTAGCATTATCGATCGGATCTAGACTGATATTATCTTGAGACTGAATGGGCACAATAACTTTACCGATCGATAAATCCGCCGTCAATCCATTCTCGCATCGATCTTGCCATGAGCTATTGCTTCAACCCTATCTGTCCAGCTCCTGCGAAGAATAGCCCCGATGCAAATTTCTGCCTGTCTTGTGGATCGCAACTGTTTCTCAAGGATCGCTATCGCGCCCAGCAGTTACTCGGACGGGGTGGATTTGGCAGAACTTTTAAAGCAATAGATGAATATCGATCGAATAAACCACTGTGCGCTATCAAACAGTTCTCTTTCGATAATCGCGATCCCAAAATTAAGCAGACTGCCCTAGCTCTGTTTTATGAAGAAGCAAAACATTTGGAGACATTGGGCAACCACCCACAGATTCCCGAACTTTTTGATTACTTCGATCTCAATGGTCAACCGTATTTAGTCCAACAGTTTATCGATGGCCAAGATTTGCAACAGGAAATAGCAACAAATGGGCGGTTTGACCAACATCAAATTCGTGAATTACTACTATCCTTACTCCCCGTTTTAGACTTCTTACATCACCAGTCACCACCGATTATTCATCGCGATCTCAAACCTGCAAATATCATTCGGCGATCAAGCGATCGTGAGTTAGTTTTAGTCGATTTTGGTGCGGCTAAACAAGCCACTCAAACGATGCTAGCTAAAACTGGGACGGTCATCGGCAGTCCCGAATATGTCGCGCCCGAACAAGTGCGGGGCAAGCCAGCATTTGCTAGTGATATCTATAGTTTGGGGGTGACTTGTATTTATTTACTGACTCAAGTTTCACCGTTTGACTTATTCGATTTGAGTCAGGATGCTTGGGTTTGGCGAGATTATTTGGTCGATAATCGCGTGGACGAACAGCTCGGTCAAGTATTGGATAAAATGATTGTCAATTCGCTCTCCCAACGCTATCGATCGGCAGCAGAAGTCTTAGCAGCATTGGCGATCGATCGCAAAACAGTAATAATCGATCGAGTCCGATCCGATCTCGATATCCAGCGACAACGATCGATCGCCTCCGCCACCACAGCCACTCAAACTGCCGCTCTCGTCCTCCACTCTTTTGGCTTTGAAACCGCCAAAGTCGAGATCGTTAATACATTTTGGGGTGGTCACAAAACTGTTGTCAAAAAATCTTCAGGCATCGCCCTGCGCTACATTCAAAATTTGGGTGGTGGGGTCAAGTTACAGATGGTGAATATTCCGGCGGGGACTTTTCTGATGGGTGCGCCAGAACTAGAAGAAGGCAGCAGCGATTATCAAAGACCCCAGCATCGGGTCAGCATCCCTGCATTTTACATGGGCAAATGTCCGGTGACACAGGCGCAGTATGAAGCGGTGATGGGAGCTAAACCTTCATACTTTCAGGGCGGCGATCGACCAGTGGAGACGGTATCCTGGCATGATGCGAGCGAGTTTTGTCAGAAATTATCCCAATTGACCGATCGACACTACCGCTTGCCGTCTGAAGCCGAATGGGAATATGCTTGTCGCGCGGGGACGACCACGGCATTTTACTATGGCGAGACGATCGTTGGCGAAGCCTATCCTGCGGATAGTCGAGCCGTCGCAAATTATCGGAGCGAAGAAACTACTGTAGTCGGGATTTATCCAGCCAATGCTTATGGGCTATATGACATGCATGGCAATATCCTCGAATGGTGCGCGGATAAGTATCATGGTAATTACCTCGATGCGCCGACAGATGGCAGTGTGTGGGCTAATGATGCTAATTCTGCCTATGTCCTGCGCGGCGGTTCTTGGTATAGCAAGCCGAGTTATTGTCGCAGCGCGGCACGAATGTATTACCAGCCCGATTATCGCTGTGCTTATTTTGGATTTCGCGTCGTGTGCGTATCGAAAAATAAGTAGGCTATTACATTGGTCTGCATATACAATTTCCCGGTCAAATCACCTGAAAAAGATCGATTTTTGGCGACCACACATCATGGCGATTATATTGCGGAATTCGGCATTGACAGCGATCGCACATGCCAATCAAGAGGAGATCGTCTTCTGCTGTCAGAATTTGCTCTAATTCCCACCTCAGTTTTTCGCGTTCTTTTTGGGATAAACGACAGCGGAAAATTGATAGTTGCATCGATTCGCCGTAGGCTTTTAATAGCTTATAAGCTTTGCGCCAGCGTTTGGGAGAACGGATGTCGTAACAAATTAGGTACCAGTGTTTCATAGAGTGGTGGATAGTGGATAGTGGATAGTGGATAGAAGATCGTAGGGTGTGTTATCTCGGAGAGTAACGCACCAAAGAGTAGTAAATCTCTCTCAGCGCAAAGTCAATTTGCCAAATAATCCGGCTTCTCCCGACCATTCTTTTTCTAATAATCTGACTTCTAGTTCTAAGAGCCGACGGTAAGTGAGTGAATAGCCGATCGATGGATGTTTCCAAGTTTCTGATTTGCGCTGTTCGTAAATCTCGAAAAATTTACGCCTACCGCTATTACTGAGCCAAACCTGGTTGATTTCGGGTGCTTTACCATTAGTTTTGGTCGTTCTCACGCCGCGAATTTCAAAATCAGCTTCTAGATCCCATTGCTGTCGATCGATCGAATTAACGATCGGTAAATCTACTAACGGTACGCGAAAAATCTCCATTAAATCTAAAGCTAACGGCGATGCTTGCGTCCGAGGTTGATGATAAAATCCGAGTGCTGGCTCTAAACCCACAGCCAGAATTGCATTCATGACATCTTTCAGTAGCAGCGCATAACCGAAACCTAATAACGCATTGAACCGATCTTTCGGTGGGCGACGATTGCGATGGTTAAATTTTAATTCAGTAGGAGTACTATCTGACTGAATTAAGGGAATTGCATTAAAATAAACGCGAGCAATATTCCCTTCAAATCCTAGTAGCGATTCTAATGATGTGACTCGATCGATCTGCTTGATTAATACTTTAATCTGGTTGGTAGCGGTTGTTAATTCTGTCTGGTGTTGAGACTTACCCCGCTTCTTGCGCATCAGCAATTGTCTCTGACTTTGTGCTCGGCAACTGACGAGTTTTTTGGCTAGCTCCAAACAAGATTCAGGATTACTCAGGGCTTGATACTGGCGAATTCGCCTGTGAATACTGCCCCTCCGTGAGTCGAAGCTACCCAAATATCTACCGCCACCAGAAACAAAATGTACGCCGATCTCTTTGTCCGCACAAAAATGTAGAGCTTGTGTCGAAATCTGGGAAAAACTATGCAGGACTATCTGTCCAACTTGTTGAGCGGGGACGGTAATTACTGGATCTTTTCTGGGTGTGATTTTGATTTGTTCGCCTGTTTTGCCTACTCGCGTCCCAGGTTCGAGGATGTGCAAGATCTGGCGGGTATCGTCTTCAGGAAATAGCCGGATTGGTTGCCAGGATTTGTCGTGGGCGAGTCTGGCTTCTTCGGGCAGACAGACGGGAGCAAGGGAGCAAGCCGCACACAATCGTTCGTTGTCAATGACTGGGGGGCGATGGGTGGAGAGCTGGAGTTTGCGCGCTTGGCTAATTGCGGCGATGACAATGGCTCTGCCTTCAGCATCTAGAGGGACTTTGACGAGGACATTTTCGGCATGATAGCGAATTCTCCCTTCGGGGATGGGGATGCCTAGCGTCAGTTCCAGTAAATAGGTATAGGCGAGGATCTGGAGTTTGTCGCTTGCCCAGGCTTGGGGCTGGTTGTGTTCGTCGCGATGACTGCGCCCGCGTTTGTGTTCGTAGGGGATGATGTTACCATCGCGGGTACGGAGGGCATCTACTTTGCCTTTGAGTCCCAGTTCGGCACTTTCGAGAAATAGTTCTTCCCATTCGCCTTCGGTTTGGGATTCTAGTGTCAGATGCAGTCTGCGTCCTGCAAATACGGCGGCATTTTGGGTGTAGAGTTCTTCGACTTCTTCGAGATAGAAGAGGCGCGGACAATAGGCGAGGGCGTGGAGTGCGGATACTCGTAAAGATGTCTGAGATTCGATGGTGTCGGCTAGTTGTGGCAGGGTATTTACCATTGGTGTTTGCAGTCATAGCTGGTGGATATCCCCACTATGACAAACCAACCCGGAAAAAAATCTTCCTACTTCGATCGAGTTACAAATTTATCAGCTAAATGTCATAGTTATCCATAATTGGAATTAGATATAGCTCAGATCTAATCCATCCTCAACGCCTTACGGCATCAATGATAGTTTCACAGGAGATGGTGGCATCAAGACTGTTAACATCGAGATAAAATATAGATAGCCCACTAGCTGTAACTAGCGGGCTATCTCCACAGCAAAATATATTCACTTACTATTATGTCAGAAGAACGTTTCGATCGTCTTGAAGGTCAACTTACTCAACTTATTCAAGCTGTTGGCACCATACAGCAAAACATGGGTGCTATGAATCAAAATATCGACGCGCTGAGGGAAGATGTAATTGCTCTCCGTCATCGGATCGACAGTGTTGAAGGTAGCCAGCAAATTATTATTCGCGAAGGCTTTCAATCCTTGATGTCCTATAACGACGATCTCAACTATGAGTTATCCGACACTACACGACAGACTCGCTTGCTCAAAAGACGAGTCATTCGCCTAGAGCGCAAAGACAAAGAAGATTAGATATCTTCCGCATCCTATTCCGATCGATCTCGCACCAATCCTGATTGGTGCTTTTTTATTGAGGAATAATGCACCAGATTCTTAGTGCTTGTGCTCAACGCCTTACGGCATCAATGGTAGTTTCACAGCGACCCCTGAAACCTGCTCTGAGCAACGGCTCCTAGCGAGATATTCAAGGATAGTAACGAAAAGTTCATTTGATACCCATAGTATACCCAAAAGCGATCGATCCTCAACTCTAGAATCGATATCCAGTAAAGCTTTGACAAAATGCAAGCACCTCCGCAGGGATAAAAATCGCTGAATCGGTTGTGGAAAGACAGATAGAGCCGATCGAATAGTCGATCGATCCTTCACAGCCAGAGGTCCTTGTTTTTTTGATCGGGTCAAAAAATCAGCGTGATATAATCAAAGTGACATAAACCAGCTCCCACAAGCGATTGGAGACATTATGACAATCGTTACGACTCCTAACTCACCAGCCGAAATTCAGCCATTGTTACTCGATGTCAGCACTACGACCCTAACCGTTACGCCAGAACAGTTTGTGAGCCTATGTCTGAAGAATCCTGACTTACGCTTAGAACTAAACCCGAACAGAGAATTGATTGTGATGGTTCCAACCTTGCCGATTAGTGGAAAACGAAACGGAGATCTGTCGGGTCAAGTGTGGTACTGGAACAGACAGACAGAACTAGGGGAAGCATTTGATTCTTCAACAGGGTATGACTTTACAGCAGTTGAAGGTGGGATGCCCTCTCCTGATTCCTCATGGATTGAAAAGTCTCGACTAGAAGGAGTTTCCTTGGAAAAGTTCTTTTCAATCGCGCCTGATTTCGTCATCGAACTACGCTCCACTAGTGATGACCTCAAGCCAACACAACAGAAAATGTTGGTATATCAACGGGTAGGAGTGCGAATGGGTTTACTAATCAATCCACAGAACAAGCAAGTAGAGATCTATCGACCAGGACAAGCAGTAGAGATTCTAGCAGCACCCCAATCGATCGACTGTAACGAAGTCATGCCAGGATTTATCCTGGACATGAGCAGGATTTGGTAAAATCCTCAGCCAGATTTCTTTTTGCGGGTAGCTTTCGGTAGTTTCGCGGGAGTTAGGGAAACAGGAGGAGAGATCGGCACCCAGCAATCTTCGGTAAACTCACCCAAACTAAATCTAGTAAAAGTGCCGTGAGTGGTAGATCGATCGATCCAAACAGGCAAACCGATTAAGCCACGATTATCTTTGACCAACCATCGCACATCACCATCAGACTCGCGATAAGTCCTCACGCCATTTACTAAAGCCCAAGATTCACCCAAACTTAAACCACCAAAGCGGCTAATTTGGCTTGGAGTAGCAAGTGAGATCGAGATTCGATCTGCTAGTTTAACCGTTGCTATCTCCGCACTAGAATCAATCGCGATCGCAATTTTAAGATCCGTTAGTAACTCTTGATGATTAGGCTTGGAGAATTGACTGGTGGGGTAAGTTCCCGCGTGAGCCTTACTAAACTTATGATGCCGCTGCTTGCGAACGATCCGCGAAATTGGTGAATCTGCGCCGATAATCCCGATCGCAATTCTTACTCCGATATGAGCATTTAGATCTACTTCTCCCACCAAAGAAAGCAACATTCCATAAACCGTTGAAGGTGGCGGATATAGATAAGTTTCCTTAAAATCCCTCGCAAAACTGCGGGGAAAACTCGTGCAAGGGCATTCTAAATAAAGTTGCATTAAGCTTTTACTCCTTCCTTCAGGGTATTTTTAGCTGCGGTAACTGCTTCTTTTACGCCTCGATATACTTTTACACCAAGAGCTTCTAATTGTTTGCCACATGGAGTATCAGCGATTTCACCCGCGACGATCAGTTCGTGTGCGGGTACATCTTTTACCTCTACCAACCGGACTAGTTTGGGACAGCCAACACTGTTTCCCACCCGTTCAAAACAATTCATAATCCACGGCGAAGGATCTGCTGTAATCCGAATCACGATCGATTCTGGTCGAAAATCATATAAGAATCGGGCATGATTTCCGCCGACATGCCGCACTGAAGCGATCGCATCGAGAGCAATTTGAGCGCGATTTTTATCTTTCAAACTATCGGGTGTTAAGGCGATCGCGTATTGGTAGGCTGTATGATGCATTTCGGTAGAATGGATCGAGGTTTTATTTTTCTCGCCACCTTTAGAACCAAAAGCAATATCTCCCCAATAAGGATCTAAACTAATCGCTCGACTAACTTCTAAAGCTCCGCGACGCTTAGTAGTAGCATCTTCATTGTCTTTACCTTTCTTTGCATCCATGTATCCGAATAAATCGTCATCAATGTAAGTATTAGCATTAAATTTACCGTCAGCTTTAAATGTATATTTATCCGTATCTGGATTGAAAGTACGGTTAGTATCTGACTCGTTACTATTTTGTAGATATTCCCGCAATCCCCAACGGATGGCTTCAGCAGAAACGGTGGTATATTGGTCGTGTCCGCAGGTAATTTTCTGCAAGGTGGATAAAGTACTGCCATCGCCTTCACCTCGATTATTAGCAGCTACAGCAGTTGGTGTGACGATATTGATGAAAAGATGTTGAGACATGATTTAGGTTTCCTTAAATGTATATGTTTGACTTGGTAGGGTGTGTTACTGCGGAGCATAACGCACCAACTTAATTTGAGCGATTGACGATAGAGTTTGGTAGGTTGGGTTGAAGAATGAAACCCAACATTGCCAGGGCATTTGGGTGGTTGTGTTGGGTTTTGTTGCGCGCAACCCAACCTACAAATCTTCTAAATATCTTCATCGCCGTTCTCCTCTGGTTCTATTTCTGGGCTAGATTCGATCGATATTTCTTGCCCATCTAGGGGATCGCCTTTTTTACTTTTGTAAGTAGCTATAGCTAATAGTGCTAGATCTCTAGCCTGTTTCCATTGGGATTCTCGATGAATCCAAGCATAGATTTCTGCTCCCATACCACTAGCAGCTTTACTCCGGAATTGACTCAAGAAATCTACTAGAGCACTAGCAAATTCCTGTTGAGTACTGGGACGTTGAAACCGATAAATTACTTTATCAGTAACTTGTCCATAATCTAATTTGCGTCCTTGCTTTTGGGCTTGAACTATTTGCCCCCTTAGATAGGCACTAAATGCACCTTGGATAGCATCAAACAAAATCTGTTCTTGAACATTCAAATAATTTTCAGTCATTTTTACCAATCCTGTTCGTTCGTATAGTACATTGCGTTTGCGAAATTCATAAAATCCTGAGTACCAGGGCTTATCGGCGATCAGGTTATCGCAGATCCAAGGTAGAGTTTTGGATAGAGCCAACCAAGTTTCATTTTCTTTTTTATCATTAGTCTTAATTTGGAGAGGAAAAAATTGTCTGGCTGAGTCATAAATCTGAATATTTTCCGGTTTGACTCGGATGCGATAGACAGCCTGCTTGAGATAACTTTGATTGCCATCCCATGTTTGTTTGCCTAGTTGGTAAACCTCGCAGTACTCGACTTTGTATTTATCGGCATCGTCGATTAGGGCTTCTCGCCAGAGGAATTGCAACCCCGATTCTCCCGCGCTACTAGTGCGAAAGTTACGATAGCTTCGCCCTGATAATTCCTGTTTGCGGTAGATCCATTGCGTGAGATTATTAATCTCTGGAATTACTAAAGCAGATCTTGCTTCTGGTAACTTGTGATAGCTGCAAGCTAGCGGAGTAAAAATCAGCGCGATAAAGTTCTGCGGTGACTCTTGATATGCTCCATTCACAAAGCATTCTACTAATCCAGGCAAATGATGACCTTTGAGAGATATTTCAGATTTGAAAGCACCTGTGGTATTAAAAGCATCTTTCAAATCACCAGTGTAATAACATTCCAATAAGGGACGAAAATCGATCCTAACTTCTGGAGAGCCTTCATCGATTTGAAAGGCTAGCGATACAGAATTATTGTCTCGCTTTCGCTGCTTGCTATGCTGAAGAAATGTAGATGTTACCCCTTCTGTAAAGCTATACAATCCCTGTCGATCGAGTTTTAGTGCTGGTACGTCTAGATAGCCCCCATCGGCAATTCTATAGGTATTTTTTACCAACCATTGCACTGCTTCTCGATCGATACATTCCCAAGCTAATTTCACCTCATCTTCGGTAATTTCCCATTTTACTAAAGCTTTTTCTTTTGGCATACTAGATAAAGCCAGCGCCAAACCAGCAATCCCCGCCCGATGAGGTAATAAAGTATTCGGATCGTAAATAGATAGAGTTAGTTCGGTCATAATTAATTATCGAAATCAAAAATCTATTAGTCCACTTGAGTGGACTTTCGCTATTAGCCCGCAATTCATTCGCGGGCGGTTGCCAACTAAGCACTAAGAAGTCATAAGTTATTTGATTTCATAAGCTCCTTCCTCTGATGAATAACCCCATTGATTTTTTGGTGCGATCGGGTATCCTTTTTTATGACGCTGCCAATCTTTGCTATTTTTCGATGGTAACGGCACTGTATAACTCGGTAAATTACGAGATTGTTTGGCATCTTTTTCTAGTAAGGCGGTAATATTAAACCCTGCTTCTCTTAATGAGTCTGGATAAGTTCGCCATTTGCCATCGAGTAGGATCGTCTCTAATTTAGGGTTCCCCCTTGCGCTTGAATTCTCTAACCATGTAGCTAATTCAGATTGATTTACGTCTCGATCGAATGAATCAATTAGAGTTTTGCCATTATCTAAATCTTCCTTACTATAGGGAAAACCTTGTTTCTCGTCGGGGTAGAAAATGGCATCTAAAGCATGTCCGCAGTATTTTCGATTCAATCGTCCTAAACGTTGAATTAAACCTGCTGGATCGGCAATTTGAGATACTAGAAGAGTCGCTGATAGATCTAGAGACATTTCAGCAACTTGAGTCGCGATCGCTAGAATTGGTTTATCCTGTTTGAAGCCATCAACAACGGCTCGATGATGCTCGACTCGATCGCGATAAATATACCGACTGTGATACAAAACTGCATTTAAATTTCGTCGTTTAGCTTCTCGATAAATATCGATCGAGGTATTTACTTGATTGCATACCCACAGAACTTTACCATTATTACTCAGCTCGGTTTCCACTCGTTCCCAGTCGGGAGCATCGATCGGGTGGAAGTGATAACGAGGTTGAATTTCGATCTCTTTCGGCCCTTGAATGATATTCACTGGTTCGCCGACAGCTTTTTCTATTTCTTCTATTTGCCAAGGTAAAAAGGATGCAGACATCAACAATACAGGAGCCTTGACAGTATTTAAAAACCTCAATAATGCCCCAAATAAAGCATCATCATAGCAATGCACCTCATCGAAGACAAATGCACCTTGAGCGATCGCTGGAAAGCAATACATCGGGCGACGATTGCATTGCAATAATCCCAACACTGTATCGATAGTACAGACAATTACCTTCTTACCCCAAGCTTTGAAAGAATCGAGCTTTTTATCTGTCTCATTTTCAAACGATTGAATTAATTTACCGCGTTCATCTATGCATAATTCCCCACCACTATCTGTTTCTTCACCAGTACTGGCGATCGATTCTAATTTAATCCGATCGAGATCGACATCCGCTCGTGAATGGAGTAATACCCCTTCAACCTGCCCATGTACATAGTCAATAAATCCCTCCGTACTCGTACCCGTTGTCGGATAGCAAAACCACAATTTACGCCCAACTGCATACTTTTTACCCCAGACATAAGCTCCTAAAGTTTTACCAGTACCGCAACCCGCTCGAACTAAGGTAACTCGACTACTAGTTTGTCCTAAAGATTTCTGAAATTCTAGCAGTTGATGATTAGCGAGTCGATGCTCGATTACTTGCTCTAGATCGGATAAACTCAGAGTCTCTGATAATTCCTGCTCGATCCATTTCTGAATACTTTTTCCGGCATTCGGTAATCCAGAACCCGCCGCATCACCAGCAACTAATAAAGCTTTAATAACTGCCAAAAATACTGTATCTGGTTGCCAATCCATGAAGGCATCTAATAAATTATTTCGCCGTTGTTTAATCTCCGCGATCGTCCAATGAGTAGGTGCATTTTTGAGATAAGCTTTGAGACTATCTGGTAGCCGTTTTGGTAAGTCTAATTGCTTGACTCCATACTTGAGCAATCCGCGAAAGTGTTTGTGATTTAGGTATAGATACAAGCGATCGTCACCACTCCCTAGACGTTCCTCTCCGAGTTCGTCAGTGCGTTTGCCAGCTTTCCCACCCAACTTTAAATGATGCCCACCAGCCGCCGCTAAAGCCGTCATAAAATCGGTGTTCGGACATTCTCTCAGCCAGTCTTGATACTCCCATGCAAGTAATAGGGAAATTACCTCATGCCGAAATAGTTGGGGCGATACTAGAGGATTTCGCTCGTGTCTGACAACCTCTTGAAAATGGTGATTTGCTTTGCCCCAATCGTGAAGATAAGCCGCTAATCTCACAGTCGATCTCAAAGTAGCAAGATCGCGCTTTAACCCAAATTGAATAATTAAAGATTCACCCAAAAAGTCTACTATGCTAGTAACAGCATTTACCACATCAGAGGTATGACCGATAAATCCATAGGCACCTTTCCACTTACCTTTCTCATAAGACTTAGCTAATAAAATATGATCAGATAATTTAGGCTGCATTTGCTAACTCCTGACTAGGATAAAACCAACCACAACCAAAGTGTTTGCGTCCACCCATACCTAAACACTGAAGTTTAATCGAATCTTCAGGCTTTAAACCTTCAATTACCACACCATAACCCATCACATGTTTGCCATGAATATAGAGCGATCGCTTGGCTAAATCTCCAGATCGATCGCTATCGATAAAAGGTTTAGCTTGAATTTCTAATTTATCCAATGCCCGTTGACAGGATATTAAAAACTGTGTCGGAGCTTCACATTGATTCCACTCCTTGAGTTTGAAAGTAACCAGCCTTGCTTTCAGGCTTTCACTTGGCTCTGGCAAAGTGAGTTGCGGTTGAACCAATCTAATCAAATGTCCTTGAATATCGAATAACTGCTCTTGCAATAATCGATACCAAAGTTGGACGTTATCATTTGGACAGCGCAACCGCAATCGTGAATATCGATTTAGAAAGATAGTGCCGTCTCGATCCGGTACACCAGAAATACTCGATATTAAAGTTTCTGGTGGTAAAGAGCGATCGATTAGCAACTCCCCATAAGTATCTTTTCGATCTAACACCAATTTCTTGACAACAGAATACAAAGCATATCCGTGATCGGCAGGTAAGGTTTTACCCACTAATTTGTATTGAATTTCTAAATAGTTCACGATTTTAAACCCTCTCGATTTTCATAACCAGCCGTCATCGCCTCGATCTGGCTAAAATAGCCCAACGCGCCAAAAAGGTCAAAGTACATTTCAAACTATTGCTATGTCAGGCTTTCAGCGATTTAACTGAATGACTACCGATCGTGCAAAATCTTATCCCATATCTTTAGTTTATGCACTATGAATCT
>NZ_JANNDR010000586.1:0-2383 GCF_031378165.1 Chamaesiphon sp. OTE_75_metabat_556 | reverse complement strand
CCTGCACAAGGGTCGATCTGTTGGCAGCTTAACGCGCTACGCATTAGCTTCGCAATGGGAATCGGTCTGTGGGTTGGGTTTTATTTTTTGGGGCGGTTCCAAAACGAAGCCAGGAGTCATTAATCGGAAATCTTTATCCCGAACTCACGTTAGCTAGTTGCCAGAAAATAGCAGGATGTCGATCGACTCTAGGGCAATTTTGACAGGTTGGGTGCGATCGCGATCGCAATTACCGAGAACATTAGAGCAGGTCAAATTAGAAATAAGTGTTGCAGCACATGCAGTGTAGTGCCTATCTGTACGTAAATCCACGCACTTAAAAAAAAGCTCCCAACAGTATTTCCGTGGATCGACGCTGTTGGGAACTGGGTCGGGTAGAGAACAATGTACGCATGGAGAAAACAAGTTCGCGGCATCCAAACCCCAACCTACTTTTTTCGCTCAAGGCTCCAGCTTCTTCTGTCTGACCCACCTGTTGTGATTATGCCCATTTCGATCGAATAGATCGCAAATACCATAGATTACACAGCATCTATCTTTATTAAAGGTTGCTAAAACGATGGCTACTCCAGCTTCTGCTCATTCCGAATCGATCTCGTTGTTGATGAAATACTTTGAACAGCCCAGCATAATAGCTCGCAATCAATTAGTGCTGTTGAATGCTGGTCTAGTAAGACATATCGCCCATCGGATCGGTCGTCAATGTGCAGAACCATATCAAGATTTAGAACAAATTGGTTACTTAGGTTTAATTCGCGCCATCGAACGCTTCAATCCGCACCAAGGCTGCGCTTTTAGCTCTTTCGCCGTTCCCTACATTAGAGGTGAAGTTTTACACTTCCTCCGCGACAAGAGCAGTGTCCTCAAAATTCCCCGCCGTTGGCAAGAACTCCAAAAAGAAGGTGAAAAAGTCCGCCAACAGCTCACTGCCAAATTGGGTCGCAAAGTTCGGGATGAAGAAATTGCCGCAGTATTGAATGTATCTGTGAATGAATGGCGGGAAACTCAAGCCGCAGAGCACAATCGTCAAGCTTTGAGTCTCGATGCTACTGTCGGTCAAATGCTCGATTGTCCCGTGACTCTCGGTGATAGCTTGCCCGATACCCGCGAACAACAACGTCAATATCTCGAAGAGGAACGCCAACAACTCGAAGGTGCGATTTCCGAACTCGAATCCAAGACCAAGCAAGCGATCGAATATGTCTATATCAAAGGCTTACCCCGCAAGGAAGCAGCCAAAAGAATTGGCGTTAGCCCCATGACTGTCACGCGCCATCTCCAACGCGGTGTCAAGCAATTGTCCACGCTCCTGCACCCAGAAGAAGCTGTAATGTCTTAGTTTGCCCGATCGCGACCCTAACACTTCATGGGGTCGCTCATCGCTCAGACGCGCGTACGAATCAGGAACCATTAACATCAAGTGAGGATCTCTCCTCACTTTTTTTAGTGCTGATTTTTGGTGATTAGACTCGCAACTACCGATCGATCTTTGATGAATCCTCACCCTTAGGTAAAATCCAGAACCGATAGACCAGATACAGTCCGATCCCAAATACGGACAGCGTAATCAAAGAAGTAATCAGTTGAAAAACAGTTTTAATCAATGTCAGACTCAACAATCCGCCACCCACGATCGCGATTAGCTTACCACTCGATGGAATTCGATCGAACCAGGTCATAAACTGTTGATAGCCTTGGCGGAGCGCATTGATACCGAAGTCGGGAGCATCTACATCGATTTGGTTGAGTGAATCAGATCCAGCAGTAGTTGCGCGCTCGACCTCGATCTTCAAGTCTCGAAAGCGGCGTTGCCAATCTTGGGGTTGTGGGGAAGTCATATTGAGTGAGTAGGGAGTGGGGTAGAAAGTAGTTGCGATGCCTTCAGTCTTGTTTCAGCTTAAGATGGTCGGTTTTATAGTTTTAGCTCATCGCCGATGAGCGATTCTGTGCGTTTAGAAACCATAATTATCGATTGGGACGCTCAGCATAATTAATGTGCGATCGACATAATTAAAATGTGCTGGCCGTTGCCGCTCTAATCCTTCATCACTTCAACTGCCACGACATCGATCGTATCCGGTGGCGTATCGCGTAGCAGTTGACCGCCATCGATCTTGAGGACTTCACCGCAATTACTACACTGGATTTCGCTACCATTAATGCCTTGCAGCGGATAGCTACATACCGGACATTGTGCCTGGACGATACTGCGGCGCAACCACCAGAAGAAGCCCAAAAAGCCGACAATGGGAGTCAAAATCAGCAGTCCGATGACGATCAATGCTGATTTGACAATCCACCCTAATCCTAGGCTACCCAACAATAGGCAAATAGCCACAATTGTCAGCCAGGATTGAAACTGAGGTAGATTAACTTGAAATAC
>NZ_JANNDR010000124.1:0-5718 GCF_031378165.1 Chamaesiphon sp. OTE_75_metabat_556 | reverse complement strand
GGGCGTTGGGAGTTGGGAGTTGGGAGTTGGGAGTTGGGAGTTGGGAGTTGGGAGTTGGGAGTTGGGAGTTGGGAGTTGGGAGTTGGGATTAGGCTCTAGGCTTTGGGTAGGTGTTAGTTAATCGAATGGTATTGAATCGGGGTTTTGTTCGATCGCATCTAGGAGCACAGAATTATTAGCAGATCCGGTGTAATAATTTAAGATTGATTTCAGGATTTGACCAGAAATTGCTAGAATAGGCTGGCATCAATAATTATGCAATTGAATGTAACCAAAGTCAGTCCTTTCGATCGATTGGGTTGCTGTGATAGTAGTTTGAGTGCTGGATCTGGGAACGATCTATAATATCGCCAGATGCCGATCTCCAAGATAGCTAATCTGCTCGGTTGTTACATCCCCATAATTCAGTCTCGAAGATCCCGATTACCATGAGAGGGAGATCGAAAAATTTGACTCCGTCCGAAGGCATTTTCTATGAGTTCTGCACAATTTCCCACCGATCGGCCTCTATCGCAGCCAGAGGCTGCTACCAGACCAGCCAAACCGATCAAACGACCGAAAAAACCAGATCCGGCAGATTATCCACCGTTGCCACCGATGCTGCAACTGACGGGGAATACACCAATTCCGCCAGCGAGTGAGCCACTTCAGTATCGAGCGATCGGCTTGATTTTGGGTAAGTATATTCCCTCTAGTGAAGAATTCAATCAAGGGATGTTGCTGGCAGATGATGGGACGGAGATTGATGCGGTCATTCTCGGTCGGATCATGAGTCTGATCAAAAATCATCTCGATTTAGAAAAATCCCATCTGTGGGTTGTCTATCCGCGCATTCGCAAGGAAGACAACAAACTTCACGCCCAAATCATGGGGATGTGGGATCCAAAATTGACGATCGAGCCACTCTACACCGCAGAGACTGAGCCATCGATCGATTCAGATCCAGAGACACCAGTCCTGCCGACGATCGAAACTTTGGGCATTCCCGATAGTTATTTTTCGATTCGGGGTGAAGTGATCTATCAATCGCGAGAAACTAAAGAAATTTTTGTCAAGATCCGCCAAGCACCAAAGAAAAAAACGGAGGAGGAGCGGTACTTCAAGATCCGCCTAGTTGGCGATCTGCCGCAAAAGTTAGTCGGTAATTTTTGGGATTTCGATGCGATCCGCGTCGAGAATCATTTGGAGATCCGCAGCGGTCAATTTGTCGCGACCGTCCGCGCAAAAACGCCGCGTAAAGGCGGTGGTAGACCGCCGAGCGATGGTGGTGGTAGCTCCAAACCATTTAAAAAGCCTTGGGACGGGCAGGAAGCGAGAGAGTCAGCACCTCGGAGTGATGTCGATCGACCAAAACCCGCGCCAGTGAAGCGATCGCTTCCACAGAAGTTGGATTTACCAGATCCTTCCTAAGTCAATTCAGGATTGTTAACAAGCTCAATCTCCACAACCGACAAGATGGCCAAATCAATTGCCATCTTGTCGGTTGTTGCTTGTCGATCTGTTATTCATCTAGTCGGGGGAGTCGATCACTAGCAGGATCGCTCAATCGCAATCGTACGGACTCACCATGTGAGAATAGTCCCTCGGCTTGAGTCAGCGCATCAATGGCACCACCCACTTTATTTAAAGCTGCTGGTGAGTATTGGATCAAGCTGGAGTGTTTCATAAATGTCTCGACGCCCAGAGCCGAGGCATACCGAGCCGCACCTGATGTCGGCAAGGTATGATTGGGACCCGCGAGGTAGTCGCCGACAGCTTCAGGGGTCGAATTGCCGATAAAGATTGCGCCAGCATGACGGATGCGATCGACTAATGCCCACGGATCGGTCGTATTTAGCTCTAGATGTTCGGGGGCAAAGCGATTGGAGAGGTCGGTGGCGTCCTCCAGGCTGTCCGTGACTACGATGAGGCCGTAGTGGGCAATCGATTTTTCGGTGAGCGTGCGACGGGGATGATTGATTAGCTGTTGCTCGACCGCAGTTTGAACGGCGGTGGCAAAGGTCAGATCGGTTGTAATCAAAATTGCGGCTGCCATCGGATCGTGTTCGGCTTGTGCGAGTAAATCGGCGGCAATATGCGCTGGATTGGCATAGCGATCGGCGATAATTAGCACTTCAGATGGCCCCGCCAGGGAATCGATCCCGACGGTGCCATAGACTAATTTTTTGGCTAGCGTCACATAGATATTACCAGGGCCAGTAATTACATCCACTTTGGCAATCGTATCGGTACCATAAGCTAACGCCGCGATCGATTGAGCACCACCCACCCGATAGATTTCTTCGATCCCCGCAACTTGCGCGGCAACCAGGACGGCAGGGTTGAGATTTTTGTCGGCTCCCGGCGGCGTCACCATGGCGATCTGGGGCACGCCTGCGACTTTAGCCGGAATTGCGTTCATCAGCACCGTGCTGGGGTAGCAAGCGCGGCCTCCAGGTACATAGATGCCCGCCCGATCAACGGGATTGTAACGTTTACCCAGCACCACATCATCCGCGCCGAATGTCACCCACGATTTGGGTACCCGCTGGCGATGAAAAGCTTCAATATTACCAGCCGCCAGTTCGATCGCTTTGAGCAATTCTTTAGATACCTGTTGATAGGCGGCATCGAGTTCGGCACCACTAACCCGCAACCGATCAACTGTCAGAGTTTGACCGTCAAATTCAGCCGTGTAGTGTAGCAAAGCCTTGTCGCCTTGTCTTTTGACTGTCTGGACAATCTCGTTGACGGTGGCTTCTTTGTGGACGATCGCGTCGTCGTGGGTACGGGCACTGATTCGCTGCAACTCTTGTTGAGCTTCAGTCTGCTGAGTAATGATTCGCAGCATGGTTGAAAAATGCCAATTATCAAAAGGTGGAACGATCGGGGGTCTGTGGGGACAGTCTATCCTTGGCGACCTTATATGTTATAGCTTAGCGCGATTTTTAGCAGGCGGGGCAACACCGATCGCTCTTAAACTCAAGGTTCATAAATGTTGTGGCTGTGATTATTCAAGTCAGCAGGAGATTTGATGAATGATTACACGATCGTAGTTATCGATGTATATTGCGATACAGTTATTGAGTCAAGGAAAAGTGCATTGATAGAAGATAACAAGATAGTTGTCTAATCTGGTGTAAAAGTATGAAAATAGACACTTACAAACCTGGTGAATTCTATGACGAATTGTTTTTACCCGATGGTCAGCCGCGCTCGATTGCCACGACACTAATTGAGAAGATTAACAGTCTTTCCCTCTCTGAGTTACACCAGCATCAAAGTTTAGCCCAAAGCACTTTATTCAAGACAGGTGTGACTTTCAATGTCTATAGTGACGATCGAGGTACTGAAAAGATTCTACCATTTGATATCATTCCGCGTACGATTTGCGATCGAGAGTGGCAAGTATTAGATCGGGGTTTAAAGCAGCGGATTCACGCTCTCAATCTATTTTTAAGTGATATTTACGGTCAGCAGCAGATTATTCTCGATGGGGTCATCCCCGCAGAGGTAATTTACTCGGCAACGGGATTTCTCAAGCCTTGTATGGGCTTACAGCCACCCCAAGGAATTTGGTGTCACATTACGGGTACGGACTTGGTTCGCGATCGTGATGGGAGTTGGTATGTATTGGAAGACAATCTCCGCTGTCCATCGGGAGTTTCCTATGTGCTCGAAGGTCGGCAGGTGATGAAATCTACTTTCCCGCGTCTATTTGAGAAGATGCAAATTCTCCCTGTCGAAGATTATCCTAGTCGGTTACTGGAAACTTTGCTGTATCTAGCACCAGAATCTATTCCCAATCCGACAGTTGTAGTGCTGACTCCAGGGATTTATAATTCCGCCTATTTCGAGCATTCCTTCTTGGCACGACAAATGGGCGTGCAATTAGTCGAGTCGCGAGATTTAACAATCTCGGATGGGTTTTTAAAAATGCGAACCACTAAAGGCTTACAACAGGTAGATGTGATTTATCGCCGCATCGATGATGAATTTATCGATCCTTTGACTTTTAGGGCTGATTCGATGCTGGGAGTTCCTGGATTGATGGATGTGTATCGGGCGGGGCGAGTCGCGATCGCTAATGCTCCAGGTACGGGGGTAGCAGATGATAAAGTGGTATATGCTTATATGCCAGCGATCGTTAAATACTATCTGGATGAAGAGCAAATTATCCCCAATGTGCCGACATACCAATGTTGGGAAGCCCAGCAACGCCAGTATGTCCTAGAAAATTTAGATAAATTAGTCGTCAAAGCCGCCGCCGAATCGGGGGGGTATGGGATGTTAATTGGCACCAAATCTACTGCTGAGGAGCGGAGTGAATTTGCAGCCAAGATTATCGCAGATCCACGCAACTATATCGCCCAGCCGACGCTATGTTTATCGCGGGTACCGACGTTGTTACCGGATGGTATCGATGGGAGACATGTGGATTTGCGTCCATATATTCTCAATGGGCGGGATATTTATATCAATCCAGGTGGGTTGACGCGGGTGGCATTGAAGGAGGGTTCGTTGGTGGTTAATTCTTCGCAGGGTGGGGGGACGAAGGATACTTGGGTGGTGAGGTAGGATAATCATTACCGCACGATTAAAATCGTCGCTCATGGTGCAAAGTCCGCCTGCTCGGATTGGGATCTCTAACCCGCGAGGCGGGTTTTGCAGTACTAGCAGCGGTTGAAACCGCTGAATGTTCTTTCAAGTTAAGTAAACTTATTAAGTTACTAAATATCATGGCTTATAATAACTTTTCTCTACAAGATATAATCAGCCAATTCGATTTGAATCTAATAGAATCAGCTTTTTGCGAATCTCTACCGCCAGTATCACCAAAGCCAGAATTCTTAAATATTTTTGAACAATATTTGCCATTGGCGCAGAGGGCAAAATCTGAAAAGGCAAAGTCAGAGTTGCTAGTGAGTCCAATTTTGGTTGAGTTGTTGCGATTGGCTGATAACCCAGTACAACTATTCTCAGGTGAAGAGTTCAATGTTGATAAAGAGCGTGGTTTAAATGGTTTTTGCGACTTCTTGTTAAGTAAATCTACGATTTCATCTATCATCCAAGCTCCGATTGTGATGTTAGTGGAAGCAAAAAAGGGTGAATTAGATGTGGGATTAGGGCAGTGTGCTGCTGAAATGGTTGCTGCTCAAATATTCAATGCAAATGAAGATAAGACTATTCCGGTGATCTATGGCTGTGTTACCAGCGGGAAGTTATGGCAATTTCTTAAGCTTGAGAATAAGGATCTAACCATCGATCTCAATGAATATCAAGTTACTCCAGTTGAACGTATCTTCGGTATTCTTAAATGGATGGTGAGCGATCAAAAACAATAATTAATATGGTAATTGATTTTCTACAATGTCAGAATTAATTGAAATTGAAACAGAAAGACTCCGCTTGCGCCAATGGATGGAATCAGATCGAGAGCCTTTTTCAAGTCTTAACGCCGATCCGCGAGTGATGGAATTTTTACCTAGTATATTGGATAAAGCTGCTAATCGTATCTCAGGCTTAAAATCTAGATTGCTCAGGTAGGGGCAATTCATGAATTGCCCCTACCTGAGCAATCGGTGCGATGACGGCAATTTTGGATCTTACTTATTACTTATTACTTAACCTATGGTTGCTTTACCCGATCGATTATTCATGTCCGCCGCCGAATATCTAGACTGGGAACCTACCCAGGAAGAACGTTATGAGTATTGGGATGGCGAATTAGTCGCGATG
>NZ_JANNDR010000113.1:0-4479 GCF_031378165.1 Chamaesiphon sp. OTE_75_metabat_556 | reverse complement strand
CCGCCAGAACCGCCGATCGTGGTAGTAGCGGCGATTCCTAGTTCCCAAAGTGAATCAGCAGTAGATTCACCCTCTACCAGAAAGATTAAGCCCCCAGCCTCGATCTCCTGTCGAACTTCTGCATATCGATAGATCGGGATCGACTTCTTTACTCGATCTGGATTACCCTTTTTCCAGCTATTTCCATCCCAATGATTCTGATAAAATTGCTTTCCACCATTACCATTATCGATTCGCACAACCTTAACTAATAGATTGCCGTCGCGATCTGGATAGAAATAGTCCTGCCGAGATTTGGGACGGATGGGCTTAACAAATTTCTCTGGCTTCCATTCTGCCTTGCCTTCTAGTTTGTCGATCTCTGCTCGGATATCTTTTGGGTCACAGTTGCCACTAAAACAGCCATATTTTCCAGTTTTGGGATCGATGTCAAAATCATTCTTCTGGCAAACTGGACAATGATATTTGCTCTTAGATTCTTTCGATCGGGTCAATACGGCTAGATGCTCGCGAATGTCGTATTCTTTGGTCATTAGTGAATTCCTACAATGGATTTGAAATGTGTCGCGAATAAGGGGTAAACTTGTAGGAAGTCATTGCCTACAAGTATTTTCAAGCTCAGTTATCCCCAATAAATTCGAGCCATGCAAACCCCCAGATCTCAATTCTGGGGGTTTGCTGTTTGAGACTAGATGTATTGGGCGATTACCGATTCGGGATAACTACCGACCGTTCCAAACCTTGGGTCAGTTAACTTCTCGATGCTTATGCCGTTTTTCCGACAATAAGCCGAGCATTTTGAACCGATCGCTTTCGCTGACTCGCGACCGATCTTTAGACCGTGAAGGCTGGCATAACCTATTACAGAGAAGTAATGTCCATCAGGGTTGAAGATGCGATCGATCTCTCCATCATGTTGGTGGGTTAATTGCGTTAATTCATCGATTCGAGCGGCTTCCAGTGCCTGCTGTTGTTTGATGAATTTGAGTTCTCGATCGCGACGATCCATTTCTAACGCCATTTGCGCGATCATTTGCATCTGGGTCAGCGGTTCTGCCTGATTCAGATGAACAGAGCCACTTTGAAGCAGATCGTCAATCCAAGATGTTACTTGAATTTCAAAATCAACAGAACACCATGCCGCAAATTTGATAGCAGCTTTTGGATGTGCCCAAGTACCCTGTTCGACTCCTCCTTGTTTTGCGATTACAAGTTCCGTTATCGGGATCGCGATAACGCTCGACAACCCTTCGATATAAGCTGTCGTTCCTTGGAGCGATAACCAGTGTCCAACCTGTTTACCTGCTGCCACCGCCATATCTGTTAGACAGACATAGCGGTTATGCGGATCGATCCGAATATTTTTACCGTTGTATTGATTGAGTCGAAAAGTCTCGATCGTTGTTATTGCGCTCATTATTGAGTTAATGTTGGGGTGATTTTTATTGTTTAGTCGCTTTCGCATTTATCGCTAGGGCGATTTTTTATGCGGCTTTTGGGCTGTATTCGCTGGAACTAGGTAGGCTAGCGAGGTATTTCTTGATCGCCTTTTTATGAGCAGGGGAATCACCGCCATTAACCAGGTAGTCACGAACGAGATCGCGTACCCAGATAATGCGATCGGAGCCTGGTAACGAATACCAATAGATTCCACGGGGGATCAGCCCGCTAACCCGCCAGAATTTCAGGGTGTCTGAGGAGACACCAGCGGCAGCACACAGCTCACGGGTGGGTACACCAGCCCAATTCACGGGTTGTCGTTTTATTCGATGGGTCATGGTCGTTTTGGTAGGGTTGAGGGTGGGGTTACAGCACTAGATCGGGTAAATCGGACTGTATAACCACCATCTCACGATTTCGGATTTAAAAAAATGGTACAAAATCGGGCAAAAATGGACGAGATTTTAACCTTGACAAGGGGGTCTATTTGGGAGCATGTCACTTTTGCGATGAGTATAAATACTCATCGACTCAAATACCATAATCGATAGAGCTTTTGCAGTGCCTACATTCCTGATTTCACATTTGTGCATTTGTCCAGATCTGCAAAAGTGACACGCTCCCGGTCTATTTTTTATTCCTCGAACGAAGCAATCTTATGGTTAGTTGCTCCAATTGTTTATCGGATTCACTCCAATCGTCCAAAGCTTTCTTGACTTTGGGATCAGTGCTATTCTCCAAGCATTTTTGAACTAGCTCCGTATAATTGGAAAATTTTTTAAGATACGGTTTTACATCTTGATATTTGGTGAGAAACTTGAAAGCTTTTTCAAGATCTTCTTTCTCGTCGATCGTCTCAGAACCATCTCCGTATTGTTCTGGTTTATAAATTCCTTTCTTCCTAGCATTCCGCATCACAAGCAGATGATCGTAAGAGCTTCTAAGTTTTCCTGCTTTTTGATCTGCGGATAAATAATTTTCAACCTCCGAAGAACTATCATGAATTAAGCACTTTGCAAAATAGTCATTGTAAGATCCAAATATTTCCCCTAGACATTCACTCCAGCCGATTTTAATAGCTTTATACATAAAGATATATCGCACCGCGCTCACACCTCGATATTCAATGTCCGTGATTTGGAGACAGTTATAGTTTTGAGCATTTTCCAGATTTTGACATATACAAAAAAACTTGTAAATCTCTATCCACTCACGCTTGATTAAATTCCATTTTTTCTTTTGTTCTATTGATAAATTAAGTTCTAGGTAATCTCTAGGTGGTAAGTTGATAATAATTGGACTCAACAATACATCCCAGTCAAACAAATATTCTCCTGCTATTTCAACCTCAGTATTAAAATAAACTCCATATTTATTGTGTGCTGATGTTGCTCCGTTATTCTTCTTCGCATACCCCTTTTCGAGTGTCAATTTCAGTAAATTTCTCCGGTATTGAGGTGTTTTATCTCTTGCAATTCCCGCCTCGCGAACCTCTGTAGCTGTAATCAATCTGTTATCGTCTTTAAAGAGTTCGACAAGTTTGGCTAAATCAGATTCAATTCTTGAATTATCTGGTTCAGAATAGTTCATAATATCAATTAACAAATTGTGTTTTGATTCAGAGTTAATCTAATAAATTAACTCTGAATATTTTACTATTCAAACGAGACAAACACACTCCGCTCTTGAATCACATCACTATAATACTTGTGCATTGTCTGAGGGTCATGCCCCGCAGCCGCCGCAACTTCGATATATGAAGCCCCGTTCTTTAAACTAAGAGTGATAGCGGTTTTTCTAGTGGTATAAGGCTTTCGATATTTAACCCCCACCTCAGCTAATACAGTCTTCCATGCTCGTCTGCAAAAATTCCGATCGTCGATCGGTAAACCCTCTGGACTTTTGAAGACCAGCTCATCATCTGAGGATGGCTTCACTCGATCGCGTCTGGCTGATAGCATGGCAGCAATTGACGGGCTAAGATTAACAGTTCTTGCCTTCTTTGTCTTAGTGCTGCCAGTAACCCCACGCGAAAATGATTCCCCAATCCAGACCGAATCTAGATCGATCGATAGATGCTTCCATTTGAGGGCTGAAGCTTCCCCGCCCCTGGTGCCCATCCCCAACCGGAACACCACATAGTCCGCATAGTGAGAGTAATAACGGCTGTCTTTGAAACCCTGAATAATCTTCTTCGCTTCATCCAAAGTGAACGCCGCCACAGGCTGAACCGGAATCGATTTAAACCGCGCCGCAATCCCCACCCACGGATTCTCGTCCGCTAACTGATATCGCCCCCTTCCCCACTCCCAAGCAGACTTTAACAGCATGATTCGCGCTTTGGCAGTTCCAGAGGTAAGCGTATCAGCACAAACATCCGCAAAACTAACCGCCCGTCGCCGATCGATAGCCGCCGCTTGAATACTCAGATGCTTCTCTAGCATCCGCTTCAATGGCTCATAGCGCGATTTAATCGACGATTTTGCTAATCCTTCACTTTTAAATTGGTGCTGGGTAAAACGGTCAAATAACTCGACTGTGGTGATTTCGGTCGCATTCTTGCCGATCGTTCGCGGTTTGTACTTTAGTAGAGTAGCATCGTAGTAACCATACCTAGCATCGTTCTCAATCTGGCTTTTAATTGTGGATGCGAACGATCGACCCGTAGTAGAGTCTTCCACACCCAAAGCTAAATTCTTCCGCTTGCCCGTCTCTGGACAAGTCCATCTCAGTCTCAGTCTACCTTCAAGGTTCTCGATCGTTACTTTCATAGCAGGGTAAAAAACAGGGTAAAAGTGTCATGTCTAAACACCCCTAACCACCCTTTGATTGTCAATAAGACAAACGAAAAAGGCTCCAACAAAGTCGATAGACCTTGCCGAAACCCTTTTCTAGTGCTGTTTTTTCCTAGTCGGAACGAGAGGATTTGAACCTCCGACCCCTACTACCCCAAAGTAGTGACAGCTATGATTGAAAGCCATGCAGCAATAGGCTTTTAAGCGTTATTCAAAATAAACAGTGGGTGAAACAGTGGGAAGC
>NZ_JANNDR010000438.1:0-9787 GCF_031378165.1 Chamaesiphon sp. OTE_75_metabat_556 | reverse complement strand
GCCTTTGGCGTGCCTTTCGACTGTTTGGGCTACGAATTGGCTATAACGTTGCTGTTTCTTTTGGTGGTGTGATGGAGCGGACAACTAAATGATAACTGGAACGGTTGTTGATGGTCGAGCGACTGTCCCAGTTACTTTTAGAATGCCAAATCAACCAGATTTTAGTATTGAGTTTGTAATTGACACGGGTTTTACAGGTAGTCGATGTCTGCCACCAGAAGCTATTGCTGTATTGGGATTGCCGTTTGAATATGAAATTCCCGCTAATCTTGCGAACAATAGCAATGTTTTTCTCAAGGTGTATACAGCAACTATTCTATGGAATGGTGCAGAGTCAGAGGTTAATGTCATTGCTGCCGGACGAAAACCTTTATTGGGAGTAGCGATGATGTCTGGAAATGAGCTTTATGTTCATTTTATTGAAGGCGGTATCGTCTCGATCGAGTAAAAATTTAATATTTATTTATGGTTAACTAAATATCTTGTTTAGACGATCGATTGAAATTTATTTAATCTGATTTAAAATCAGCAGATCCTAAAATCAATGCACCGATCGATTATTGGATTTCATCAAGATTTAGAGCAACATTGGGTCGCAGAACTAGACTGCGGACACTGCCAACATACCCGTCACGAACCACCCTTTTTCCCGCGTCCGTGGGTGATTACTGAGGCAGGGCGGTTAGAACATATCGGACAACTCCTGAATTGCGTTCTGTGCGATCGCCAACAGATGCCAGATGCTTATGCTCCTTATCGACGCACGCCCGTATTTACAAATGATTCTATCCCTAATGGCTTGAGAGCGAAACACTCCACCAAGACCGGAGTATGGGGCATCATCCATGTCCAATCCGGTCGTCTGAGGTATCGAATCCACCACCCATACCATACCGAGACTATACTGGACATAGAGCGTCCGGGAGTCATATTGCCAGAAGTAGAACATGAGGTCGAACCAATCGATCTAGTTGAATTTTTTGTAGAGTTCTGGGCCAAAGTTCGAGATTAAAAACGATTCTTGTTAGCAGAGTGGTGACAAAGATGAGAAAACTTGAGTCACATTATCGACAGGAAAATGGTGTCTATTTAATTGAAATTAGGTTAAATAAGATCGACCAGATCTTTAACTCACTCGATCCGTCACCATTCATCGAACGAGAAATCGACCACAATGCCAAAAATTACATCGTAGAATCTCTGCAAGAGCTACCCCTCAATAGTAAGGCTAAAGTCTTACTGTACATTCCTCATGCGATCAATCTCAATGCTAGCAAACTCATAGCAGACGCGATCCACAATTATTTCAATTACTGCCACGATGGTAAAGCAAAGGAATTACGCCAACTCTTGCAGACTGGTAGGATCTATTTAGCGATTGCAATGGTGTTTTTAGGCACATGTATCACGATCGACAACTTAATTAGTTCTTTGTTTAATGGGACGATCGTCAAGATTTTGCATGAAGGATTATTTATTGTTGGTTGGGTGGCCATGTGGCGACCGATTGAAATATTCTTATATGACTGGGTACCGATTGATCGAGACCAACGAATCTTTAGAAAATTAAGCAAAGTGCCAATTGAAATCAAGCCTCTCGACCAGCCGACAACGATATGAATATTGCTAAGTCGGGACTTTTTGCTGGGGCAATTGCGACAGCGATCTTGGTTTTTATCCCCTTATCCTGTGTTGCTAAGTATCAGCACTGGGGAGACTTGTCAGTTTTTGCGACTTCGGCTCTAGCGATTATTCTTTTGTCGATCGTCTTGAGTACGGCTACCGAAAAAATTGCGATGGTAACAGGGCCATCGATCGGCGGCTTAGTTAATGCGGTGTTTGGCAATGCTACGGAGTTGATTTTAGCCCTGATGGCACTGCGGGCGGGGCTGGTCGATATTGTCAAGTCCAGCATTACGGGCAGCATTTTGGGTGCCCTGTTGCTGCTGTTAGGACTGGGGATGTTGACAGGTGGGTTGCGCTATAAGGAGCAATCGTTCAAGCCGATTTTTGCGCGGGTGAATGGGTCGTTGATGACGCTAGGGGTGACGGCGATTGCCTTGCCTACCCTGGTGATCTACACGTCTAATCTGGTCGATCACCAGGATATTCACCGGATTGGCATGGTGACGGCTTCGGTGTTGATTGTGTTGTATGGGCTGACTTTGTTGTTTTCCTTGAAGACTCATAGCTATCTGTATGATGTGGCGATTGCTGAGTCTGATTCTGGCTCGGTGGTGGAGCCTGCGGCGAATAACGAAATTGTCGTTTTAGCCGATCGCAATATCCGCTTGGGGGGCTGGATTGCAGTTTTATTAATCGCGTCTGTGGCGGTGGGGTTGGAATCGAATTTATTTGTCGAGGTGGTAGAAACAAGCACGGGACAATTGGGTTTTACACCACTGTTTACGGGGGTAATCTTGCTGCCGCTCCTGAGCGATGTGGCGGGCTATGTGACGATCGTCCGGCTGGCTCTGAAGGATCGGATGGATTTAGCTGTCTCGACGGTGACAGGGGATAGCTTGCTAATTACGCTGTTTATTGCCCCAGTGCTGGTCTTTGTCGGGCAATTGTGGGGACAACCGCTGGATCTCAACTTTAATCCGTTTGAGGTGGTAGCTTTAGCGATCGCTGTTACGGTAAATAATCTCGTCAGTTCTGGCGGACGCTCTAACTGGTTAGATGGGACACTACTACTAGCTACTTATTTTTTGCTGGGGGTGGCGTTTTACTATCACCCAGCCTAGTTAGATGCCTCGCTCACGGTAAAATTAACCTGTCATTACAAATCCGATCGATGACCGACGAGATACTGACCGATCCATCCAAGCGAATTGGCATTCTGACCAGTGGTGGTGATTGTCCGGGGCTGAATGCGGTTATTTATGCAGTGGTGAAATATGCCCGCACCGTTAAAAATTGGCGCGTTTATGGCATCCCCAATGGTACAGATGGATTTGTCGATATTGCAAACGGTATTTGTCAACCAGAGGATCTGGAACTACACGAACACTCCTTTGATATTCCTGGTCAAAAGGGGATCAATGTGTTGCTATTTCTAAGTGGTAGCGTGCTGGGTTGTCGCGGTAAGAAGGTACCCAAACCAGGGGAGGCAGCAAAAATTCTCGCTGGCTACCGCCAGATCGGATTGGATGCCCTAATTGCGATCGGCGGCGATGGTAGTTTAGAGATTATTGCCGATTTAGCGCAACAAGGTGGCTGGAATCTGGTCGCAGTGCCGAAAACGATCGACAATGATATTCCGCTAACCGATCGAGTGGTGGGCTTCGATACGGCAGTTGATACAGTCGCTGCAACCTTGCACAATCTAAGTTTTACAGCCGCAAGTCACGATCATGTGATGATTGTCGAAGTGATGGGGCGAGATGGGGGACATTTAGCACTCCATGCCGGAATCGCTGGAGGCGCGGATGTGATTTTGATTCCCGAATTAATTCCATACCTGACCGAAAAAGTCGTCGCCAATATTTGCGATCGAATTGCCCAGATTTATCGCCAGCGGCGGAAGTTTGCACTAATTGTAGTTGCCGAAGGAATCGATCTCGATCCTTTAGCTGAACCCTGTTCCAAATCAGCAATCGGCGCAGATCTCAAGCAGCAAATCGAGCAGTATGTCGATCATCATAGCGATCCGCAGCAGTCAGATTTTTGTAGATTGCAAGCGGATTTAGAGGTGAGGGTGTCGGTATTGGGTCGGATTCAGCGGAGTAGCCCGCCCACAACTCTCGATCGATTGTTAGCCGTGTCGTTTGGGGTCAAAGCTGTAGATGCGATCGCCCAGAGTCAGTCACCGTCTCAGCAGATGGTGGTCTGGAAAGGCGGACAGACACAAATCGAACCTTTAGCGAGGGTGATCGAAAAAATCAGAGCAGAGAAAGCCGCCCGCCAAGCCGCTAAATTTCCCGCCTGTGCCGCTCCGGTCGACCCACAGGGTTTCATGGTACATACGGCTCGATCTCTGGGTATCTATGTGGGCGATTGAACGCGGTAGGACTGGATTTTGGGGCGGGAAGATGCGAGCGACACAGAAGTTCTGTGGCTAGTGATGTATTACTTTGTTGTAATAACTGGATGTTATGGTCGATCGACTCTCGATCTCTTTATCTGGATAATGATCGCAATCACCAGGCGTAGATAACCTTTGCAACTCAACGACTATATTTGTACGTTCCGGTGCAGCGCGGTTGTTAGGTGGCGTTGATTGAGATCGAAGATGATCCTAATTGATGCCTTCTGGGATTTCAAACTCTGAAATAATTTCTTCTTTCTCAGCATTTCTTAGGAAAAAGTAGAGCGTCGAGTCAATTATCTTGATAGTTCTTGTACTGCGATCATAATCAAACAAGGGAGGCACTATACTCTTTTTAATTTGAGCTTGCACGATGTTGTGTAAAAAATAACTCATATCTGACGATCTCACATCATCTGCTCGATGATGTATCTTTCTAATTTCGTCATGTATGAACTTTCTTTTCAGCCCTATTTCAATATCCTTGAAATTCAAATCGAACAAAATTCTGACAAAGTAATATCCCAAATAAAGCGGCACTTCATCAGATGTTCTAGCTTGTTGCTCTACAAAAGTTTCAAGACTTCTAATATGTCTTCCTGAATAATCCTCCAACTTCCTTTCAATTGCTGTTTTTAAGCACTCCTCATCTATTACAACTAAACTTTTAGATTTCTCCTGTAAGCCAGCAGCCAAACAACACTCTTTGCACAATTCTTGGAAAACGCCAATGCTATCAAATGAACTATCTATTATCTTTGCCAAAACTCCATCAAAAGAAACTCCTAAAGCTTCACCTCCTCTTTGGGAAACTTTTCTAAAGTCATCTTCAATCCAAGGTTCAACCGGAATTTCAATCAATCTATCTTGAAGATCGCCATTATATTGAGCAAGCCTATTCTTCTCACGCCATATTCCTAAGATTACAAAAAGTATGTTAAAGTCTTCAAATACTCTCAGATGAAAGGCAATTTCTTTTTGTATTTCTTCTTCTAAGTAGTGAAAGTTTTCTATGATGACTCTCTGTTTAAAGCTTATAGATCTCAGGATTTCGCTAATATCTTGAGGAAGTCCTAAGTTGTACTCAATCAACTTATATTTAGTTGCCTCTTCTCTACTCCCTCTTGCAGTAATTTCCGTGGATGCCTCAGAATCAGCAAAGAAGGGGATTTTTACTTTTGCTTTAACTCCACCTTTTCCAATTCCTTCAACTAAGGTCTTTTCAGATCTCTCTTCTTCAAACTCAACATCAAGTTGTCGAAGAATTGACTTGTAAACATCAATCGCCTTAGTTTGGGGAGAGCAATTTATTCTTATAAAATCGTTTTTCTTCAGATGCTTGTTCGTAAGAGCAGTCTTTCCCTGCTTAGAGGCTCCAAAAATAATAATGTGTTTGTTTCTTTGAAGTCCTTCCAGAAAACGATCATCTACCTGCTTTCTTTCTATATATGAGAAGATTTGCTCATTTGAAACACCGAATACGTCTGTAGTTCTCATGGATTAACTTTGTTAGTCGAGCTTAATATCAAAAAAGTGAATTACACCTTTTTTGACTAAACCAGTATAGCCTTCTCTTTGGGCGGCTAATGAGATAGAACGTTAACAACCCTGAATTGCCTCGACTTTGCTACTCGCCGATCACCCTTAAGTGCCGTCCCTACCAGCAGATGGAGCCACCTAACTATGTATTGCACGGAAACTTTCCATATGATACACCAGAATAGGGTGATAGACGGAAAATTTTCGGCTGAAAGCCCGATACCCCATCACGACTTTCCGTATATCAAGCTAATTTAGGATGATATTCAGAAACTTTCCAGATATCACCCCAAATCGGGATATTATCTGGAAATAAAGGTACCAATTCCTACTTGATTAGATGAAGGAAAATCTCACTCGATCGAACATCTAATCCACAACACTAGGATGCAATTGTTCTAAATACTCCAAAGTTTGCTGTGCTTCTACTGGATCGACAATACTTAATGCAAACCCCACATGGACGATGACATAATCGCCAACGATCGCTTCTGGCACATAAGCTAAACTCACGCGCTTAAGGATGCCACCAAAGCTGACTTTTCCCATCCGGCAAAGCAAAGCATCGGCGGGTAATCTCCCTTCATCTTGCCCAGGTTCATCAATGCTAATCAGCTTTCCAGGAACAGCTAAACACATAATTTAAATTAATTGAAAATTGAGAATTAAGAATTGAGATGAATTTTCATGGATGATGATTCGTATTTGAGCAGGCGCAATGCCGCCATAATTTGTCCTACGGCAATACCACCATCATTGCTAGGTAATTGATGATGATAACCGACTAAAAAATCATGCCGTTGCAACTGCTCGCTCGAGCGTTCTAATAAATAACGATTTTGAAAACATCCGCCAGTTAAAACAACTTTTTTCATTTCTGGATACTGGTTTCTCAGGCGACAAGTAATGTCAATCAGTCCCGCAACTAGGGTGTTGTGAAAAGTGGCTGAAATTATTGCCGGGGAGACTCGATCGTCTAAATCTTGGAGAATTGCCCTCACCATTGGTACATAATCAAATTGTAGCGGTCGATCGTGAATGAGATAAGGATAGATAGCATCGGTAGTGCAACCATCGATCGCATATTCGAGTTGCATGGCGGCTTGTCCTTCAAAGGTAATATTTTGGCAGAGTCCCAACAGCGAGGCGATCGCATCGAAAAGTCTTCCCACACTGGAGGTTCTGGGAGTATTCAAGCCGCGTTGGAGCATGGTTTTAAGGATGGGTAGCTCCGCTGGCAAGAACGACTTTACAGGGGCTAAATCCGACCGTTCGCGGAGCGTCCGTCTTGCGGAATCGAAGGCTGTCTCACCCAAACATTCATATAGCATTCCCAACGCACAGCGGCGGGGTTCTCTCATCGCTCGATCGCTACCAGGTAAGGGGAAAGGGCGCAAATGTGCGGCGCGAATAAATCCCGGTTCTGGCAATGATTCGGCAGGTAGCCACAGGAATTCTCCGCCCCAAATCGTACTATCTAAACCAGAGCCAGTGCCATCCCACGCCACACCTAAGACGGGTGGTTTCCATTGATTATCGGCTAAACAAGATAAGACATGAGCATAGTGGTGCTGGACTGAAATTAGCCGAGGAGTTGGTGTAGCCGCTAAGGTTTGGGCGAATTGAGTGGAATGGTAGTCTGGATGTGCATCACAGACGACGATCGAGGGGGTGGTGTTGTAGAGACTGCATAGCTCTTGAATGGTCGATCGAAATCGATCGCAGGTGGGCACACAATCCAAATCGCCGATGTATTGACTGGTGAATAATTGCCGATTGACATACAGTGCCACCGTATTTTTGAGATGTCCGCCCACTGCTAAGATTGTCTCATCACTCGTAGTCTCACCATCTCCCAGCGAAATCGGCATGGGTGCGTAACCACGAGCGCGGCGGAGTAAGCTGGGTTGTCCATTGATAATCTGCACGATCGAGTCATCTACTGGACGCACGATCGGGCGGTTGTGAACTAGAAAGACATCCGCAATCCCCGCTAAGGTTTGTAGAGCCTGAGTTTCATCGATACAAATCGGTTCGCCCGATCGATTGCCGCTAGTTGCGACTACTGGAAACCCCAGTTCGGCTAGAAGCAAATGATGGAGTGGTGTATATGGCAACATCACACCTAAATAGGGATTTCTAGGGGCGATTGAGGCTGAGAGGGTGAATAACGATCGTTCGCGAACTGGTAGCAGCACGATTGGAGCGTTCGCAGATTGTAAAAGATCGGCGGCGAGAGGATTGACTTGGCAATATTCATGCACTCGATCGATCGATGGAAACATCACTGCCAATGGTTTATCGGGGCGGTGTTTGCGATCGCGCAACCTTTTCACAGCAACATCATTGCGTGCATCGACAATTAGCTGAAAACCACCCAACCCTTTGAACGCGAGAATTTGACCCGATCTGACTGCGGCTGCGGCTTGGAGTAAAGCATCATCGTGAGTAGCTATTACCTCGCCGGAACAATCCCACAGTTCCAGATGAGGGCCACAAATATGACAGGCATTGGGTTGAGCATGAAAGCGACGATCTGCGGGATTGTCATACTCTGCTTGGCAGGCTGGACACATTGGAAACCCTTGGAGGGTAGTATTTACGCGATCGTAGGGCAGCGATTTGACGATACTAAACCGAGGGCCACAATGGGTACAGTTAGTAAATGGATAACGATAATGACGATTTGCGGGAGTGAAGATGTCGGCAAAACAAGCGGGACAGGTGGCTAAATCTGGCAGGATTACTGCGGATTTGGGCTGGGATGATGATTCATCAGAATCGAGAATAGTAAAGTCTAGATCGCCTAGGACGGCTGCCCAAGTAACTTCAATTCGATCCAACTGGGCGTGGGTGGGCTTCTCAATCTGTAATCGGGTTTGAAACTCTTGTAATTTGGTGGCGGTGCCTTCTAGTTCGATCGAGACACCTCGATTTGTATTGCGAATCCAGCCAGTTAATCCCAGAGTTCGAGCCAGATGATAGACAAACGGACGAAAGCCAACTCCCTGCACTGCTCCTGAAATCTGGAGCTGGAGCCGCTGGGGGAAAGCAGCATCGGGACTCATCTTGAGGGGCGAAGATCCCCGACTTCTTCAAGAAGTCGGGGATCTGGTGGTGCGAGGGCATCTGGCATCGATTGCTCTAAATATTGATACCAATCGTCTAAACCTGCTCCAGTACGGGCGGAAACCTGAAATATTTGGGCTTGGGGCGCAACACGGCGGATATTATCGATCGTCAAATCCAGATCGCAGCCTACCGCCTCAGTTATGTCCACTTTACTAATTAAAACGACATCGGCAGTCTTAAACATCGTCGGGTATTTGAGCGGCTTATCTTCGCCTTCAGTGACAGATAAAACAACGACGCGAATAGTTTCACCCAAGTCATAACTAGCCGGACAAACCAGATTGCCGACGTTCTCGATTACTAATAGATTTAAACCTTGCCAATCCAATTGGGACATCGCCTGAGCCACCATATCCGCCTCCAGATGACAGGCGGTTCCAGTGGTAATTTGTACGGCGGTTGTACCTACTTTACGCAGACGTTGGGCATCGTTGTCGGTCGCTAAATCCCCGACAATTACGGACATTTTAACTGGACGATTCTCTTTCTGCGCAGGCAGACGCTCCGCGTTGGCGGAGCCTCTCCCTAAGGAGAACAGAGAGGCTTTGCCAACGAGTTGGGGTAAATCCTGCGCCATCCGTTCGAGGAGTGCGGTTTTACCTGCGCCAGGGGATGATAATAAGTTGAGCGTCAAAACACCTCGATCGCGAAAAAAGTCACGATTTCGATCGGCAATTCGATCGTTCTTTGCCAAAATCCCCTGATGAACGGGGATAACGTGGGTATGTTTATGAGAATGTTCGGAATCATTTACATGGCTATGGGAATAATCACCATGTGAATGGAAATGTGGATCGCTAGTTTCTGGCACTTTCACACCATCAATAGCAACCGATCCGACTTCGTTACAACCGCAATCAATACACATAATTAAACCCCCTTTCTTAATTACAATTATCAATTAATTCAAGAGACTTCCAAAGAAACAAGTTCTAAATCTCGCCCTTGAAGTAGTTTGGCACTAAGCTGATGGCAAGTGGGGCATTCATAGATCCAGTCTGTCGGCTGAAAGTCCTGTTGGCAGGTAGAACAATAGCAAATCGCTGGGATGGTTTCGATCGAGAGTGTGGCTGTTTCGGCGATCGT
>NZ_JANNDR010000436.1:0-5942 GCF_031378165.1 Chamaesiphon sp. OTE_75_metabat_556 | reverse complement strand
CTTTGGTATTGTCAAAAAAGGGTAGGGGCCATTCATGAATTGCCCCTACCCTTAATTAAATAATTACTCGTTATTTCTTCTTCGCACTAGCCTTTTCGGCTTTTGCCGCTTTCTTAGCAGCTTCGGCAGCAGCCAAAGCTTGTTGTTTAGCAGCTTGGCGTTCTTCTTCGAGCTTGTCTAGATAGTAGTGATAGTCGCCGAGATATACCCGAAACTCACCATCGCGGACTTCGACAATTTTATTAGCAACTTGAGAGATAAAGTATCGATCGTGCGATACGATTAACGCCGTACCATCATAGTTGATTAGAGCATTTTCTAGTGTTTCTTTAGCCGGAATATCTAAGTGATTAGTTGGCTCATCTAGGATTAGTAAATTGGCCGGAATCAGTAGCATTTTCGCGAGTGCGAGGCGAGCTTTTTCACCACCACTGAGCGATTCGACCTTTTTAAAAACCATATCGCCAGTGAATAAGAACTGACCTAATAGAGTTCTGACTGCTTCATTTTTCCAGTCAGGGACTTCATCATGAATAGTTGCCAGGACTGTTTTATTGAGATCTAACGCTTCGGCTTGATTTTGCTCGAAGTAGCTAGGAATGACGTTATGTTCGCCAAGTTTGATGGAGCCACTTGTGTGTTGCTCCATCCCCATAATCATTTTTAATAGGGTAGATTTACCACAACCATTGGGGCCTAAAAAAGCAATTCGATCACCACGTTCGATGAATAAGTCGGTACCCAAGAATAGGATTTTATCGCCATAGACATGTTCTAAATTTTGAATTTCGACAATTTCCCGACCGCTGCGAGGTGCAGGGGGAAACCGGAAACTCAATGTCCGCATACTCGATGCCGGCGCAGCAATTCGCTCGACTTTATCCAAGAGTTTTTCACGACTCTTTGCTTGGGTACTCCGAGTCGCGCTAGCTCGGAATTTTTCGACGAAGGCTTGTTGTTTTTCGAGTTCTTTTTGTTGACGCTCGAAGGCATTTAATTGAGCGTAAGAATTCTCCGCTTTTTGTTCGAGGTAGGATGAATAGTTACCGAGATAAGTACTCGATACACCGCGTTCTGTCTCGACGACTTGATTGCAAAGTCGATCGAGAAACTCGCGATCGTGTGAGATGATCACCATCGGCGTTTCAAGTTTGCGGAGGTAGTTTTCCAACCACTCGATCGTCTCTAGATCTAGATGGTTAGTCGGCTCATCGAGGAGTAATAGATCGGGAAATTGGAGTAGGATTTTGGCCAAACTCATCCGCATTTGCCAACCGCCACTAAAGGCACTCACCAATCGATCCGCATCTTCTAATTCAAATCCTACTTCTGGTAAGATTTTATCGATTTCAGCTTCTAAGGCATAGCCATTTAATGCTTCATACAATCGCTGAAATTTGTCCATCCGATTGAGGAGGATGTCTAACTCATCACCGCTAGCAGTTTCTAACTGATGATGGATTTTGTCGAGTTCGGAGTGGACGCGATTTGCTTCGCCAAAGGCTTGCCACAATTCCTCTTTAACTGTCCGCGTTGGATCGACGTCAAATTCCTGGTTGAGATAGGCAATATTTAGACTGTTAGGACGAATGATTTCACCGCTGGTAGGTTCGATTTGCCCAGCAATAATTTTCATTTGGGTAGACTTACCCGCACCATTTGCACCTACCAATCCAATTCGATCTCCTGGCTTTACTTCCCAATTAATGTCCTTGAGGACTTCACCTGTGGGATAAATCTTGCAGATATGTTCCAGTCGCAGCATGAAATTAATTTTCTCCAGGAGTAGTGAGAGGCGGGCGGGTATCCCAGTCTGTATTTTAACAAAACTTTACCACTAGGTCACTATTTTTTTAGGCTTTAGGTTTGAGGCTTTAGGCTTTAGGAGTTGGGTGTTAGATCGAGATCCCAACTCCATATAATTAGCTGATCTAGAGCCGATACTTCGTTCCAGCAGCATCCCCTAAAATCTAAAGCCTAAAGCCTAACCCCTAATTAGTTGCTAAAATTAAGACTGAGTTACTAAGAAGAATCCGCCCATGATGGACGTAATGGAGTTTTTTGAGCATAGTGCTGGTAGATGGCGATCAAAACGGACTACGCATCACCTGGCATTTAGACGATCGGAGATGGGTGAATCGGAGATTGAGGTGAAGGCATTGGCGGCTCAAGATCCGGAAATAATTGCTTTGTGTGAATCGCATCAAGTCGATCCTAATCTGGCTGTCGGTGGCTGTTGTGTAACTTGGGCGGCTTCAATGGGCTGGGATCAAGAGGGCGAAAATCATGAAGGTAAGACGGTATTTGCGCTCGTACCAGATGCCGAAAAACCTCACAGCGGTCAATTGTTGCGCGATCGCGGTTATGCGGAGATCGTGGCGGTTGTCGGACAATATCAGATGGATGATGATGGTGGCTTGGTGCTGATCACTGACTATGACATCATGAGTTCGGTCGAGCGGTTTTGGTTTCCGAGTCCGAATGTCCGCGTGCGCAGTAGTACTGTCAAACGGATGGGTGGCTTTAGCACTGCGACTTTTTGTACGGAAACTCGTGTGCTGGGGGATCACACTGGCGACAGTGTTGCGAACTCCCCCGCAAGTATAGATCCAAAATTAATTGTTTCCCCGCTCGGTTGGTGATCGCTAGCGATCGAACCGAAGCATATCAAATTGGCATAGCATACCTAGATCGGGTGAAATCCGCCTTGCCCGATCCGCAGATGGTAGACGTGATCAGCAACATCCGCGATCGAGTCTCGATTTGCAACTGGATTGGCACACAAATTGAAGATGTCAATCGATCGCTCCAAATCCATGTTAATGCTTGTGATGAATGTTTCAATCTAGGCGATCGCCGATCGATCCAGATTCTCGCAGTGCCATTTGCTTCATTCGTGCAATTAGATGGTTTTTGCAATATTAATAACGAGCCGACAACAATTTTGGTGGATGTGGGTAGAGTCGCGCCAGCCGATTGGTTGGCACTTGTCGCGCATGAATACGCTCACGCCCATCTAGGCTATCCCGGACACGATCTCAAATACGCCCAGGTGTTGAGTCATTTATGTTTGGGTTTGGGTTTTGCACAACCTTCTTTGATTCCAGACGATCGCAGTATCTATTGTTGGCCGCCATATTCACCCTCGATCGATCCTCTAGCTTGGTGGCGCGGTGAGGGTTAGACATCTATCAATCATTGAAGGAATGGATTTTAGATTGGAGAATAATTATGATGACAATCTAAGATCGTGTGCTGAATTAATTTTGAAAAACTTCAATGAATCAAGGTCTTGGGATTTCCAGAGGCATTTAAACTCTTAGGATAAATTAATTTAATTGACACCCAATTTATTTTTCAACATGACAAATATTTAAATGATTGTAGATATCGCATTAACCGATCTTGACTTGAAAAAAAACTAACATCTACCAGATTCTATCCATACTCAGGATGAAATCTAGCATGACTTCACTACAATCGATCGACTCAGGCGACTCAAGTATCTCTGGCTCTTGCCCAGGTCGATAGATCTCGACCTGTTGATTTTTTGGATTAATTAGCAAGCCCATTCGCACTCCGACCTGTTGATAGTCTTTCATCTTTTTCTGCAATGACTTCAAATTATCTGTAGCAGAACGCAGTTCGATAACAAAATCGGGTACTACTGGAATAAATCCGACGATATTCACTCCCTCTAGTCGAGACTTCTCAATCCAAGAAACATCAGGCGATGGTTGTCCCCCACCAATTGCGGTCAAATCATATCCGCCTGAAGAGTCAAATACTCGACCCAAATTAGTTTGTCGATTCCAGTACCAAACTTGTCCAGACAAATCATTATTCTTTTCGCTACTCTCACCACCTGCTGGAGCCATCACAATCAATTCTAAATTCGGGGTTAATTCTAAGCGTAAATCGGGATTATCGATACACAGCCTGTCGAATTGCGCTGGGGTGACTGTTAGAGTTGTATTGCTGACATCGAGTAGCAATGGCTCATTAGTGACAGCAGGTGCGGTGGCAATTGTCATAACACCTCCAAACGTTTGCGGTAGATAGGTTTTGATAGCGTTATTATATCATTTGGCTTGGTTGCTCCCGATTTGAAAATCGACCTTAGCAAAAAAAAATAGGAGCGGGGAATTAGTCTAATTCCCCGCTCCTCAATGATTAACTCTCGATCGAGATCGAAATCTTAGTAGAGTTGTTCTTCTTGGTGAGTCATGATCGTGCAATTGGACTTAGGATAAGCCACACAAGTCAGCACGTAACCTGCTTCGATTTGGTCGTCATCTAAGAAAGACTGATCGGATTGATCGATTTCTCCAGAGGTGATTTTACCAGCACAGGTAGAACAAGCACCAGCGCGGCAAGAATAGGGAAGATCGATCCCTTGCTCTTCGGCTGCGTCTAGAATGTAGGTGTCATCAGCTACATCAATCGTGGTGTTCAGATTCTCAGCTTCGTTGATTAAAGTAACTTTATAGGTTGCCATGTTAGATTAATTCCTCTCTATGTCGCTTAAAAATTGCGGATGCGGGTAGATGTATCTCTAGTCAGGCGATCGGTAGGATTGCCTAGCAAATCGCAGTAGTTTTCATCTCTATCTGAATACTAAGGGAAAACCTTACCATCTGTATCTATAAGTCCTGCTAAAGTCGAATGGTATTCGTAATCAAATTGCGAGAATTCATCCTAATTACTTATATCTCGGTGACAGCGAACAGGTTGGCGAGTGGCTGCAATCGATCGTTCATCACATTTTATCGCGATAAAAATTACAACCGAGGGGTCTGAATAGTAGACTGGGACAGCAGTTATAATATTTTCTAGCATTCAGTTTGACTGTTGGTTCGCTCTCGCTCTAATATTAAAAAATCTTATGTCTAAAATCGCTAGTTACGGAGAAATTAATCTCCCACTCCGGGTGGGAATTGTCGGCACGGGATTTGCAGCCAAGATCCGCGCCCAAAGCTTCATTGCCGAGAGTCGCACTCAATTAGTCGCTGTCGCAGGGCGCAATCCCGAACGCACGGCAGAATTTGCCCGTAGCTCCAATATCGCCACAGTAGCTGATTGGCAGGCGTTGGTGCAGATGCCAGAAATTGATCTGATCCTAGTGGCGACGATTAATGGTGATCATGGGCAAATCGTCCGCGCGGCGATCGCTGCTGGCAAGCATACAATTGTTGAGTATCCCCTGGCACTAGACTTTCGCGAGGCGACGGAAATTGTCGCGCTGGCGGCGGCCAAAAAAGTCCTACTACATGTTGAACATATCGAACTCCTGGGCGGACTCCACCAGACGATGCGTGAATGGTTGGATCGTGTCGGTGAGGTGCATTATGCTCGCTACAGCACGATCGTCTGCCAGCGTCCCGTACCTGACAAATGGACTTTTCAGCGCACTGAGTTCGGATTTCCGTTGATTGCGGCTCTATCTCGACTCCATCGCTTCACCGATCTATTTGGCTCGATCGAAAGTGTCAATTGTCACAACCAATATTGGGGCGGTGTCGGCGATTATTATAAAACTTGTCTGTGTACGGCACAATTACGTTTCAAAAATACTAGCGCGATCGGGGAAGTGGTCTATGGCAAAGGTGAAGGCTTATGGCAAAACTCCCGCAAATTTGAAGTACATGGCGCAAATGGTGCCTTAATCTTCGATGGTGATGAAGGGGTATTTATTCAGGATGGCACTTCTACCTCATTGGATCTCGGCGCGCGGAAAGGCTTATTTGCCAAGGATCTCGAACTCGTCCTCGATCATCTCATTGATGGCAAGCCCAATTATGTCACCACTGCGGCTAGTCTGGCCACTCTGCGAGTTGCGGAAGCGGCACGAATTTCGGCAGAAACTCGCCGCACAGTTTTGGTTGATACGGTGTAATGGCAAATCACTCTGTGCCTAACGAGTAGGGGCAATTCATGAATTG
>NZ_JANNDR010000091.1:0-2126 GCF_031378165.1 Chamaesiphon sp. OTE_75_metabat_556 | reverse complement strand
GCACTGATATTTAGAGAATGTTGCAGGGATTTTTAGCATGAACCCATTTGAGATCTTTTTAGATGCTGGCGGAGAAGGGTGGGTTTTGTTCGAGATCGAACAGTAAAATCGACATTGGATTGCATGAACCCATTTGAGATCTTTTTAGATGCTGGCGGAGAAGGGTGGGTTTTGTTTGAGATCGAACAGTAAAATCGACATTGGATTGCATGAACCCACCCCTACAGATCCTAACTATTTACATCAGCACTGTAAGCTTGGACTGCTTGAGTGATTATTGCGCGTAGATCGACATAGACTTTGGCAAATGGCGGTTGGCGGATTGTCATACCGAGTAAGTCGGCAGTGACTAATATCTGCCCGTCACAGTCTACTCCGGCACCGATGCCGATCGTCGGAATCGAGAGTTTTTCAGATATTAATTTGGCTAAATCGGCGGGAATGTGTTCGAGGACGATCGAAAACACCCCCGCACGTTCGAGGGCGATAGCGGCAGAAATCAGCCGATCTTGATCGTCCTCTGTTTTTCCTTGTTGGCGATAGCCCAGTTGATGCACTGATTGGGGCGTTAAGCCGATATGTCCCATCACCGGAATGCCGACTTCAACCATGCGGGCGATCGTTTCGACCATTTTCGGATAGCCGCCTTCGAGCTTTACCGCCTGTGCGCCTGTCTCCTTGAGGATGCGTCCGGCTGATTGAATTGCAACCTCAGTACTGGTTTGATAGCTCAGGAATGGCAAATCAACCACGATTAGCGCACTTTTGACTCCGCGTTTCACCGCTTTGGCGTGATGAATAATCTCATCTAGAGTTAGAGGGAGCGTATTTTCATAGCCCAATGCAACCATCGCGAGCGAATCACCCACGAGAATCAAGTCTACTCCAGCCGCATCAAGGATTTGAGCGATCGCAAAATCCCACGCCGTCAACGCGACAATCTTTTTTCCACTGGTTTTGAATTGTACTAACTGACGAACGTTAGGCATAAACTTATAAGTAGCACCCCTATAATTAATCTTACTATGAGCGAACTACCAGTTGAACCGATCGAGGATAAGCCAGAGGATAAAAGTGCGAAGACGCGACAGATATTGGGGATGAAGGGTGCTTCGACAGAAGCGGCTTCGATTTGGAAGATTCGGTTGCAGTTAATGAAGCCGATTACTTGGATTCCGCTGATGTGGGGGGTTGTCTGCGGTGCGGCTTCTTCGGGTGAGTATACGTGGACGATCGAGAATGTCCTCAAAGCGGCGTTGTGTATGTTGATGTCTGGGCCATTATTAACTGGTTATACTCAGGTGGTGAATGAGTGGTACGATCGCGAGATCGATGCGGTAAATGAGCCTTATCGGCCGATTCCTTCGGGGGCAATTTCGGGATCTCAGGTAGTAGTCCAAATTTTTGTATTGTTATTTGGGGGCATTGGGGTTGCTTATATTCTCGATCGAGCGGTAAATCATGAAGTTCCCGTACTGACTTTTTTGGCGATCGGTGGTGCATTTGTAGCTTATATTTATTCAGCTCCACCATTGAAATTAAAGCAAAATGGTTGGTTGGGGACTTACGCGCTGGGTGCGAGTTATATTGCTTTACCTTGGTGGGCTGGACATGCCTTATTTGGCACGCTTAATTGGACGATCGTTATCATGACTCTATTTTATAGTTTAGCAGGATTAGGAATCGCGATCGTTAATGATTTTAAAAGCGTGGAAGGTGACAAACAGTTTGGCTTGAAGTCGCTCCCAGTCATGTTTGGGATTGATAAGTCTGCGTGGATTTGCGTGTTGATGATTGATATCTTTCAAGCTGGTATTGGTGTTTACCTGATAACCATTCATCAAAATCTGTATGCAGCAATTTTATTATTACTGATAATCCCTCAGATTACGTTTCAAGATATGTATTTCTTACGCAATCCGCTGGAAAATGATGTTAAATATCAAGCTAGTGCCCAACCTTTTCTAGTATTAGGTATGCTAGTCGCGGGGTTAGCCTTCGGACATGCCACGATTGGTTGATAGATTGGCTAATGTGTCGAGCTGTAGATAGATTTGTAGGGGCGGGTTTATGCTAGAGATTTAACATCACAACTATAACTAACGAACAAACCCGCCCAACCCCAC
>NZ_JANNDR010000274.1:0-8119 GCF_031378165.1 Chamaesiphon sp. OTE_75_metabat_556 | reverse complement strand
AGAAATGCTAGCTACTGCTAACATTGCCGATCGCACCCAGATGGTGGGCTTTGTCGATGGTCTGCAAAAAGATCTGTTGTTACAAGGTGCCGATCTTTTTGCTTTGACCTCCACCTCCGAAAGCTTTGGGATGGCTGTATTGGAAGCCTTAGTTGTTGAAACACCAGTTTTGGTGACAGCGAGTGTGGGTCTGGCAACTGTCGTGTGCGATCGCGATCTCGGTTATGTGGCTGCTCTGGATATCGATGACATTACCCGATCGCTAACTGAATTTTTTGCCGATCCCGTGCGTGCCCAAGCCATCGGCGTCCGCGCGCGGCAATTTACGATCACGCACTATACTTGGGATAAAATCGCCACAGATTTAGTGCGAGTTTATCGATCAATCATCGATCGCCAACCGCTGCCACCTGAACTGGAATAAATCGATACTATTGTCAAATTTATGGTGATTTATGAGTAAATTACATTATTAATTTGATGATTCGATTGCCAAACAATCCGAATTAGCAGATGCAGGGTGTATTCTCAATCTCTAATATTTAGGATTCAGATCTCAGTCTTTCAATAGATTTATTTCAACTATTATCAATAATATGTCCGAACAGTCAGCCAGCAAAAGAATCGTCAATCTCGATCTAATTCGGGCAGTGGCGATCGTTGCGGTGGTAGTTTATCATACGGTGCAGATGGTGGGTAGAGATGGCTTTGTTGCAATCTCCAAATATACACATGTTGGACATTATGGTGTCGATTTATTCTTTGTCTTGAGTGGTTTTCTGATCGGCCAATTATACTGGCGCGAACAGATCGATCGCGGCCATGTGGATATCCCCAGATTCATTTTGCGACGACTGCTAAGGACTTATCCAGCTTATGCGATCGCGATGGTGCTCGCTTTCATCCCCGTTTGGCTCGTTCGCCATCAAGCATTTGATTTTGGATATCTATTCTTTTTGCAAAACTATTACGATCGCCTTCCGTTCTTCTTGGTAAGTTGGTCGTTATGTATTGAAGAGCACTTTTATATTTTCCTGCCGTTTATCCTCTATACCATTCGTCGATTGAAACCCTCAAAAGTTTTAGTGACTTTACTCGCTTTATCATCGCTCTCGCTGATATTGAGAGTGATGTTAGTAAAATTTGAGGACAATCTGCCGTTTGGGTATTATTTAACTGCTACGCATTTTAGATTTGAAGGTCTGATCTTGGGTGTAGCCGCAGCTCATATCTTCACCTATTTTCCCAGCATTTCCCAGTGGCTAGCGCGACCGATCTGCAATTTTTCGATCGTCGCGCTGATTGCCTTATTGGTACCGATCGCGCCAGCCTTACCTACTAGCTTCCTCTATTATGTAGGGCCGAGTCTTGTTGCCATAATATTTTGTTTGCTAGTGTTATCTCTCGCCAGCAGTAAGCCAATTAGGTGGGGCGAACATCAACTAGTGAAAATCTTGGCAATGTCATCTTATAGTATCTACCTCACTCACGCACTCGTCATCCATCTCGTGTTATTAGTCACCAATAAACTCGGTATGAGTGCTGTGGTAACATGGCTGGCGATGGTCGGGGCAATTTTGGCGGTTGGCTATATATTTTATCTAGTTGTCGAAACAAGTGCGCTGAGATGGCGAGACAAGATAGTACCCAAAGTCCCTAAGCAGATTTAATCTTCGAGATGCTAGCAAAAACGACCCCACCGATCCTGACTTATTAATTTCGAGATGTTAGCAAAAACGACCCCACTAATCCTGACTTACAATGAAGAACCTAATCTCGATCGGACACTCCAACAACTAACTTGGGCTAACGAGATTGTCATTATTGACAGTTACAGTACCGATCGCACTTTAGATATTATTGCTGGTTATCCTCAGATTCGCGTCATTCAACACAAATTTGAATCGTTCGCCCAACAATGCAACTTTGGGTTATCGCAAATTAAGTCTGAGTGGGTATTATCGATCGATGCTGACTACATCTTAAGTCCAGAACTAATTAATGAGATCGCTGCTATCGACGATTTTCCAGATGTCAATGGTTATCTCGTACCATTCAAATATTGCGTCTATGGTAAACCGCTGCGTGGGACGCTCTATCCCGCCCGTCAAGTTTTATATCGCGTCAACAAAGGGCTGTATCTAAATGATGGTCACGCCCATCGGGTGAAAATCGACGGCCAGGTGACATCGCTCACTCATTTTATCTATCATGACGATCGCAAGCCGCTCAGTCGCTGGCTGTGGGCGCAAGATCGCTACATGGTCATCGAATCAACCAAACTATTAGCAACACCCGATCGCGAATTAAGTTGGGGCGACAGGTTGCGCAAGCGGAAAATCTTCGCGCCAGCGATTATTTTAATTTACTGCCTGATTGTCAAAGGTGGCATTCTCGATGGTTGGCAGGGTTGGTATTATGCCTTTCAACGCACTCTGGCCGAACTCTTGCTGGCGATTCACCTCATCGAAGCAGAGCATCTCAAGTCAAACAGATAGGAGAGTGGATAGTGAATAGTGAATAGTGGATAGTAGATCGTTGAGAGTCGCGGGTGGAACTATGTTTCCGTCTGGCCTCGTTCCCAGCTCCCCGCTCCCAGCTCCCCGCTCGAATCTAAAGGCAATTTTCGCTCCTTGATTGGCTGTGCGGGGTTGCCAGCGTAAATTGTCATCGGGGCTAGCGAACGGCCAGTCACGCTGCCCAAACAGAGTACGGCACCCCGCCCAACCTCGACCCCAGGGCCGATCGTTGCCCGTGCGGCAATCCAGCAAGACTCGCCAATCAGAATCGGGGCATCTTTCAAATCGAAAGTCTGACTACTCCAATCATGATTGCCAGTACACAGATATACGTCCTGAGATAGACAAGTATGACTGTCGATCGTCACCATTGCGACATTATCGATCCAGCAATTTTCACCCAACCACACAAATTCACCAACTACCAGCCGCCAGGGAAATTTCACTTTTAGTCCTGGCTTGATGCGGACACCCGTACCTATTTGTGCTCCAAAACACCGCAATAACCAGCATTTAAAGTTAGAACTAAGTAGCCAATAGCTACTCACTAGTGGCGAACCCAAATAATACCAAGCAACTTGCTGCCACAATGGTGCTCCTGGCAAATATTGACCGACTGTATATCTATCCAAACGCATTTTTGTTACCTCGTTCTAAATATTTAGGTTTGTACACGGAGATTCGGATGAGGAGCGCACGTTTCTGGGGAATACTATAGTAAAATGTCTACATTAGTGAAGTACGTCGAATTTCTCACGGTGTTCGTAAAACAGTTATTTTCAGTCCAAGCATAGCAATGAACTCTGCGCTCCATATTCTTGCAGCAGGAATTCAAACAGTAAATTTTTAAAGCCAAACAGTAAATTTTTAAAGATTTTAGTTCTCCATCTCGATAATGAGGGTACCATATGTATAGATATTGTGTAATCTTTATAGTTCAGATGTTGGCGCTAGACAATGGAGCGATCCATTGAATTGCGCATTCTGCTCTAATGTGCAACAAGATTGATGAAAAATAATGGCTTTATTTATTAAGCATTCCTCCCCACAAGCTAGCGATATGCCTTCTCCCACTAAAATCAATCATCCTAAAGCCAGCCCCATTCCTCACAAAGATTGTATTACCGGCCAGAAACTTAATATTGTCACACCTCTGAAAAATTCTTCACCTATCGATCTCAAAATTATCAATCAATTTTTCCCCCCAGATTATGCGGCAACGGGTCAGTTGATTGAAGAGTTAGCCCATAATCTCAAAGGATTCGGTCGGATCGATGTCTTTACCAGCCAACCATCTTATGCTTTCGAGCGAGATGATTCGCCTCGGCGGGAATTGCATGACTCTTTGAGCATTCGGCGTTCTCAATCCGCGCGGTTTTGGCCGCAACGCATTCGCGGCAAAGCGGTTGCTGGTGCAATCTTTTTTGTACGGACAGCCCTGCATCTGATCCGACATGCCAATAGTAAAAGATTGGTCGTGCTGACTACCGCACCACCTTTTCTGCCGTTACTGGGCTATCTACTCAGCCGTGTCTGTAAAATTCGCTATGTCTGTTTGCTCTATGATTTGTACCCAGATATTGCAATCGAACTCGCGGTAATTAAGAGACAACATTGGTTGGTCAAAGTGTGGGATCGCTTGAACTGCCTGACTTGGCAACATGCCGAGGCAATTATTGTCTTGAGTGAAAATATGAAAGATCGGATTGTTGGCAAACAAGCTGGTCTGGAAAACAAAATTGCGATTATTCCGAGCTGGGTAGATCCAGAGCAAATCTCGCCGATCCAAAAACAGGACAACTGGTTTGCCCACGAGCATGGATTGGTCGAGCCATTTACAGTCCTATATTCTGGTAATATGGGTCGCTGTCATGATATGGACACCCTCTTTGATGCGATCGTCCTGCTCCGACATACCCCAATTCAGTTTGTATTTATCGGTAGCGGCGAAAAGCGCAAGCATTTCCAGCAGGGTGTTGCGGAAATGGGTCTAAATAACTGTTTATTTCTGCCTTATCAATCGCGTGAGAATCTACCTTTTTCGCTGACTGCTTGTGATGTGTCGATCGTCAGCGTCAGTGAAGGCATGGAAGGATTGGTGGCACCTAGCAAATTATATTCAGCATTAGCATCCGGTCGGCCGATCGCGAGTATCTGCCCCAAAGATTCTTATCTAAATGAAGTATTCGTTCAGGCTAATTGCGGTCAAACTGTGCGCAATGGTGATAGTCAAGGGTTAGCCGACTATCTATATAAATTGAGCCAAAATCCCAAGCTGGTCAAAGAATTAGGTTATTCCGGTCGTGAATATTGCCGTCATAACTATACTTCCGAAAAAATCGCCCAAGATTATTTAAGATTATTTCAATCATTGGGTTCGCTCGATCGCTAGTCAGCGGTGAATTACTAGCGAGATATTATAGATGATGTCAGTTAGGGCTACTTGTAAAGTCCCCGCAACTTCGGGTGCAGATCCGGCTGATTTAGTAGGGTTAGACGCCGCTCAATGGCAGCAGTCTGTCAGCCATCTGCACAAAATTAGCCAGCATTTGCAATCCAGTAGTCGATGATTTCTCTGGATGAAATTGTACCGCCATCACATTTGATTGGGAGATCGCGGCGGCTACAGTTTGAGTACCATGAGTGACAACTGCCGCAGTTACTTCGACATCCAGCGGATCGACATAATAGGAGTGATCGAAATAAACCCACGCATTCGAGTCGATTTGCCCCCACAACGGACAGTTAGGTTGAGTGAGCTGGAGTTGATTCCAACCCATTTGGGGAATCGTTAGATTGGGTTCTGGCTGGAATTTGCGCACGATCCCTGGGACGATCCCCAAACCGATTTCAGATCCTTCCTCCGATCGGTCGAATAAGATTTGCAATCCCAAACAAATCCCCAAAAATGGTTTGCCACTGGCAATAATATCTTTGAGTGGCTGTTCTAAATCGCGATCGCGAATTTTTTTGACCGCTGGATCGAAAGCCCCGACACCAGGCAAGACGATCGCATCTGCTGCGGCTAATTCCGCTGGGACATGGGTAATTGATGTTTGCGCGCCAGCATGTTGTAAACCCTTACAAACAGAGTGTAAGTTTCCCATGTCGTAGTCTACAACGGCAATTTTTAGCATGAGCGAATTGAGAGTTAATAATTGAGTTTTGATGTAGTTCAGACGGGAGCTACAAGTCTGCTGTGTAATTAGCTATACTAATTTCGGCTCCGAGCAGGTCAGACGATCGGGTAAACTGGGTCGAATACACAGATAAATTAGGCCGCCAAATAAGGGAACTAACGAGAGGATTTTTATCGCTTGGGGGTTGGTAAAATTCCGGCGATCGATGTCATCGCTAATTAATACGGGTAGCAACAATGTCAACAGACAAAAATCTAAACTCATCACATGAATAAACCGATTAGTCTGCCATTGACGGACAAAATCTGCCCAATCTCCCTGCACGATCCCATAGCTTAATAAGCCGATCGTTCCGAGCGTTAGGGTGACACCGAACCAACGCGAATCGACGAGTTTAATCATACCACGTCGATCGATTTGACTGTTTGGCGATGGCGGCGATCTCAGGGCTAGATAAGGTAAGATCGCAAATGCACCAACGCCAAAAGCGGCTGCACTAAATAAGCCGGCTGAGATCCGTTGCGCTTTACCATCGATTAACATCAGACAGGCATAGGCCATGGGCAGGATACCCATGAGATTAAATAAGGCAATTACTAATGGATTGATGCCCGCCCATTTACCTGTCGAAAGATCGATAATTAGTTGCAGTGTATCCGATCGATCTGGTGGCGCAAAGCCGAAAGCATAAATAGTAAATCCCAACCATAACGTGCCAAAAATGATTTTGTTCGACATTAGCTGCTACTGATTTGACTAGCGATCTGAAGATCGCTGGGACGAGTTACATTTAGTTATAGCATCATCGTTAGACTGGCGACAATTTTTAGGATAGTGGCATGAAAAGGTTGGCTTATTCTTGACTAATCGCCGCCGTAATATATTCAGCCGCCGACTTAACCAAGGCGATCGAATCTTCGTACAACATCCGCGTCGGGCCGAGCAACCCGACGCTGCCGACGGGAATTGAATCTTGATGGTAATTGGCCGAAATCAACGTACAAGCCTGCATCGGTTTGAGCGGATTTTCAGTGCCGATCCTAATGGCAACTTGCGATCGCGAATTGCCAGCCGGATCGCGGGTGGGATCGAAGATTGACGAGCTGACTTTATCTTGCTCGGATTCTAATAAGTGCAGTAATGTTTTGACCTGTTGGAGTTGGGAAAATTCTGGTTGGCCGAGGACTTCTGAAATCCCCCAGATCATCATTTGTGATGAATGAATCGGCTTAGATTGTCGCGATAAATCTGTGAGTAAACGATCGATCGGATCGACATATTGTTGAAAGCGAAGATCGAGTTCGCTCCAATCTAATGTAAATAGCTCTAGTACAGATCTACCTTGAAGCTTGCTATTTAAAAAATTTGATAATACTTGTAATTCTCGATCAAACGAATCACGATCGATCGCCAGATCTCGCTCTGGTGGTAATTGCATCAAAATCGATTGGGTCTCATAGGCATCCCAGACGACAATCAGCATGATTTTGGAAGACTCAACGCAGATGAGCTGAATGTGCTTGACTGTCGAGCGGCGCGTTTGCGGTAGCGTAATCATCGTGATATAGCCGCTAAGAGTCGCAAGTACTTCCACGGCACCGCGCAAAATAGTTTCGATACTCCAGCCGTCCCAATCGAGCTTATTGGTTAGCAATTCTTGGAGTTGGCGACCGATATCTGGTGATGGTTGAATTAAGCGATCGACATACAATCGATAACCGGAATCAGAGGGAATTCTGCCAGCAGAAGTATGCGGTTGATACAAAAATCCAGCTTTTTCTAAGGTGGCAAAGCCACTCCGAATCGTTGCGGGACTGATATTGAGGTTATAGCCATCTACTAGCGTTTTAGAACCAACCGGCTCAGCAGTAGAAATATATTGACGGATCGTCGCCCATAAAATCTGCTGATGACGCTTATTCAAATCAAATGACATAGACTACTACCGCTGCGCGGAATGGTAAATGATGGTAGTTCTCTAGTAGATGCGATGATGCTGACTATGGAAATAGTCACGAACTAGCGATCGGTGATGGCCAGATGCTAGCTAATCAAAACAGATAAAACTGGCTGAATTGTAACAGATTGATCTTGGCTGCTGGGTCAGCAGATCTCCCTGCAAGAATACTATCGTAACCGATATCGGGGATCGCGATCGCTGACCTAGTATCGCGGCAGGCTCGAATCGACATGATGGCTATAGGCATCAATGCCGCCGATGATGTTGCTCACATTGGTAAAGCCGCGCTCGATCAACCATTGACTCATCTGTGCCGATCGCATCCCATGATGGCACAAAACCAAGGTTTCGATCTCTTTGTCCAATCGGGTATCAATTTGCGGCGACCAGTCAGCATGTTCGCTCAAGGGTAAATTGATAAATCTCGGTAATGCCACCAGTGCTAATTCCTGAGGTTCGCGGACATCGATAAATTGATACTGTCGATCGACATCGGCCAG
>NZ_JANNDR010000241.1:0-2243 GCF_031378165.1 Chamaesiphon sp. OTE_75_metabat_556 | reverse complement strand
CAGTGCGGCCTGGGAGCCTGCGACGACGGTGAATCGGCTGTTGCGGATGCCGGTTTCGCATTGATTCTTGAGGTCACCGGGGATGCATTCCAATTTATCGAGCCAGACACGCAGACCATGCTTCTCCGACAGCGTGCGAGCGAAGTCGATCAGTGCTTCCGGGTGCCCCCACGAGCAACGGTGCAAGCCGCGAACGGCAATCGCCTTGAGCAGACTTTCGAGCGAGGGACGGCTGAGTTAGAGAAATGGGGCACTCATAGAAAGTCGGGGAAGAAGGCTGCACCCTGATTTTCGACGGTATTAATGACCAATGCTCGATCAAGAATAGTGAAGGTGTATTTGGGTTGCGACGGGCACTATCGATTACCTCCGGTAGGCTACGCCAACGCGGGTGCCAAATACGTCATCACCAGCCTTTGGAATATCCCCACCAAACTCTCGGTATTGCTGATGAATGAGTTTTTTGAACTGTATCGCTCTGATGCCCGTCCGACAACACCGGAAGCCCTCACTCAGGCTCAAAATTACGTCCGCAGCATCACCCTCGGCAAACTCAAACAGCTAGAAATTGGGCGGTCGATCGTCGAGGAATTACAAGGGGAAACAGTGCGGAAACTATCATTGACGGCGACTGATGATGTCAAACCTTGAGCCGATCCGCACTATTGGGGCGCGTGGATTTGTCAGGGTTAATAGCTGGCAATATTTCATCATTCGATCGACAAGACACAATCGTTGTAATGTCGTAACCTGCCATACTAGAAAACATTCAAAAGCAAAGCGGCATACTTTTTATGCCAACCAGTAACGCAAGGTAATGTCCGTTGACAATTGATACAACCTAGCGTCCAGATTTGGACTAGGACGACTTTGCCGAGTAAATTGAATTTAATTTACCTGGATATTTTCGCCATAAAATCTGATTATTAAAAAGACATTTTTCGTACAGAAATTTGATGAATTCAGGAACAATATTTTCATCATCTAACTGCATTTTTCAAAGGTTATATCCGCCATAATTCGACTTTCCTCAATTAGATCCCTCTGAACCCCATTTTTGCTTCGATTTCTTGCTCTGTTTCCATAGAGCTAACTCGGATACTTTTGAGTCGTTCGGTTCTGGTATTAATTCCCACTTGACCTAAAAATAGACCTAGTAAAATTACCATCCCGCCAATGTATTGAGCCTGGGTGGGGACTTCCCCCAAGATTAAATAGGCGGCTAAAATGCCCATGATCGGTGCAAAAGAACCAACTAGCGACGCAGTGGCGATCGAAGAATTCCGAAAACCAATATTCCATAATGATTGTCCGATGACGACAATTACCGTCCCGTACAACAACATCCATTGCCACAGAAACGGCGACAGCACACCCATAAAATGGTCGAAACCGTACATCCACAATGCCAAGCCGAAATAGACGATCGTGCCCAATCCCGTTCTCACGGTGTTATGGATGCCTAGTGGCACATGAGTGAGGTGCTTTTTAGCAACAATCGTCGCAATCGATAGACAGATTGCACCCGATACCGCCATTAATTCCCCCAATCCAACCTGAAATCCAGCTACTGGAGTCATGTGCGATCGATCGGTTTGCAGCACGATTGTCAGTACCACACCAGTAAACGCGACAATCGATCCCAGTACTTCCCACCGATTCAGCCGTTCCCGCAATAGCCAGATCGATAATGCCAGTGTCAATGGTGGCTCTAATCGACCGAGTAGCAATACATTCGTGACGGGAGTTAATGACAATGCTTGAAAAATCAAGCCTGGAGCCAGTGCGCCGGATAAGATTGCCACAACAACCAAACCAAACCATTCCCGCCCCGATATTTGCCTCCAAGTATTCCGGCTCCACTGGTGGCGGTGAATCGCGATTAACACCAGCAGCGCACAAAGATTTCCGGTAAATAGGACATTACAGTAAGAAATCGGATTGTGCCCACCTACGAAATGCTCGGCACCGATTTCGGTAATTTTCCGCGTGAGAGCACTGGAAGAGCCAAAGATCGGGATCGCCAACCACAAATAGATGTAGCCAGGGATGCGTGAGGTTAATTTCGTCAATTGTTGGGGGAAGGTAAGCATCGTGAGTACGGGGAATAACGGCATCGACTAGATGAGATGCAGGTATGGACAAATTTTAAACTCACAACCTGAGTTTCCCCTGAGAAAACGATTAATAATTTGGTAGCAAAATCTATGCTAATTTCTCGGCCAATATTTAGCTCTAAATCA
>NZ_JANNDR010000223.1:0-16155 GCF_031378165.1 Chamaesiphon sp. OTE_75_metabat_556 | reverse complement strand
GCCGATACTTGGCTAGGTTTTCTGTTTCCCAACAAGAAAACCTATGAAATCGATGATTTTGCCCTGTATCGCACCAATTTAAACATCAGCGGCTTGCCCACCGATGACAATATTCAGGAGTGCGCCACACTGTCAAGATTGATCTATGGGTTATCGTCTGCTTATTTGCTGACTGGCTGCGAGAGCTATCTATCGGCTGCGCGGGCGGGGGTTCAATATCAGCGCGAGACGTTCCGCAGTTTGAGTGACGATGGCAAACATTGTTTTTGGGCTTTTGGCAAACGCAAGACTTTGTACAGTTATCAATTGTATGTCTGTTCCCTGAACGAAGATGACAAAGATACCATCCCCCTCTACGAACAAATTTATGCCTTAGCTGGGTTAACTCAGTACTATCGCATCACCTTAGATTGGGAAGTCCTAGATGATATTAAACGTACTATTCGCAGTTTTAATGACTTCTTTGTCGATCCACAATCAGAATATGGCAAAGCAGCCTATGGTGATTATTTTTCGCACTTAGATTATGTCAGCATGAGTTGGGATAGTGATGCTTTGGGGCACAACAAAGCTAGAAAGAATTGGAATTCAATTGGCGATCATATTCCGGCTTATCTAGTTAATTTGTTGATCGCGATCGAGCCTTTGCCATTAACCGATCATGGCTATGAAGAACTATTAGAATTCACTGAAATTTGCAAGAAAATTCTTCGTACCACCAGCAAAATAATCCTGGAGAAATTCCCAGATCCTGACTCAAATATTCCGTTTGTCAATGAAAAGTTTTTCCGAGATTGGACACCAGACCATGATTGGCGGTGGCAGCAAAATCGAGCAGTGGTGGGGCACAACTATAAGATCGCGTGGAATTTGACCCGCGTCGCTAACTATTACTATTCAGCAGCAGCTAAAATTCGCCCTGAAGATCGATCGACAGCTCAAGAAGAGACAGACTTAGCCGAAAAATTGATGAAACTAGCCGATCGATTGGGCATGGATATGTCTAAAATCGGACTAGATCTATTTCGCGGGGGGATTTTTGATGCGGTCGAAAGAAGTGCCAACAACGAAATGTTTATTGAGTTTCCCTGGGGAAATACCAAGGATTTTTGGCAACAAGAACAAGCCCTATTGGCTTACTTGATTTTACACGGTTGTACTAACGAAGGTAAAGATCAAAAACAAGAATACCTAGACTTAGCGCGAGAAATGTCTGTCTTTTGGAATTTGTTCTTTTTAGATCAAGAAAATAAAGGTATTTATTTCCGAGTTACTGAAAGTGGGATGCCGATTATCGAAGGTAATTATGGTAATAAAGGTACCCATTCTATCTCTGGATACCATGCCTTCGAGCTAAATTATTTAGCTCACATTTACATCAGCACTTACGTGACTAAAAAACCATTTTGCCTGTACTTTAAGCCTAATCTTAACTGCCGACAGCGATCGATTAATGTTTTACCCGATTTCTTCAAACCAGGCGATCTGGAAGTTACTAAAGTCAGTGTCGATGGGAGCGATCGATCTAGCCTCGATAACGATAATTTCCGATTAGAATTGAGCGAAAAAGAATTTCAACTCGGCTCAGAAGCGGAAATTGTGGTTGAGTTTACGCCCAAAAAAGGGTAGGAGCCAAAAGATGTCCAGCGATATGCTATCAGGCAAAAAAATTGCCGTTTTGGTGGAAAGCGAATATATTCCGGCCGAAATCGCGGCTTATCAACAGCGTTTTCCCGAATTGGGCGCGACGGTCGATCTGATGTCGCGGTTGTGGAATCAACCGAGTGCTCGCTTTGTCAGTGATGTTGATGAAGTTGGGAAAAGTTTGGAATATTTGGATGTCAGCATTGACTTCCAAAACATCAATCTACATGATTATGCTGCCGTGATCATGTCGGCCAATTATACTAGCGTCCGCCTGCGCTATTTTGAACCGCCCAAAGGACAGCCGATTAGTCCAGCCCAAACCCGCACTGCGCCAGCCGTCCAATTTTTTGCTGAAGCAATGGCAAATCCCCAGATGATCAAAGGCTTTCTCTGTCACGGATTGTGGATTCTCACCCCCATGCCAGAGTTGCTCACAGATCGCCGAGTGATCTGTCATGAGGTGGTATTGGCCGATATTACCAATGCAGGGGCGATTTATCTGCCGCCACCGCTGGATTCGGCACCAAACGATCCCCGCAATATTGTCATTGATGGGGATCTGGTCACAGGACGGGCGGGACACGATGTCCATGCGTTTATTGATGCAGTTGCCCGCCAAATTACCCTTCAAGCTCAAGGTTTGCCGTTGCTGTCCTCCAAACAGGTAGAACGCCAACAGGACGCAGACAAGCTCAAATATTTACCAACTTAGCCACTGTAGAGGAGCTAGATGTGATGAGTAAAAGTATTTTAATTATGCTCTCAGAATGGGGCTACTGGGGCGAAGAATTAGTCGGCCCCTTAGAAACCTTTGATGCGGCGGGATATCAGGTGGACTTTGCCACCCCCACGGGGAAACGACCGGTCGCGCTGACCCCCAGTATGGACGCAACCTTTGTCGATCCACCGTTAGGTCGTCCGGTGGTTTCCGCCGAAATGGCCGCCAAAGTCCAGAAACTAGATGATCCCAACAATCCCCGCTTGCAGCATCCCAAAAGTCTGCGCGAGTGGTTTCCAGATCGACCCTACTGGAGTTCACCCACTTTCTTGAGAGAGATGGAAGCATATTATCGCAAACTGGCCGAGCTAGACCGACAACTCCAACAATATGATGCCATCTTAATCGTCGGCGGTAGCGGCCCGATTATCGATTTAGCCAATAACCATCGAGTTCATGATGCGATCTTGAGCTTCCAGCGGATGAACAAGCCGATTGCCGCCGAATGCTACGGCGTCGCCTGTCTGGCCTTTGCGCGCAATCTCGACGATCGCCACAGCATCATTGCGGGCAAGCACGTCACAGGTCATTGCAAAGAATACGACTATTTGGATGGGACCGGATTCATGGGTACCGACCTGAATATGGGACCGCCACCCTATCCTTTGGAATATATCCTCCGCGACGCCACAGGTGCCGCCGGCCAATTTCACGGCAATGTCGGTCATGAGATCTCGGTGATTGTCGATTATCCGTTCATTACCGGACGCTCGACCCCAGACGCCTATGCCACGGGTGAAAAGTTAGTGGAAGTCTTGGAAAAAGGTCTCAAACGTTACGGTTGGTAAAAATATACAGTAGTAGCTTTATGACTATTAAAACTGGAAATTTTGCCATTCTAGAACAGTTTTTGGCAGATGGCATTCACTATATGTTCGGCAATCCTGGCACCTCAGAAGAAGGCTTTCTGGATGCATTATCTCAATACCCCGATCTCAAGTACATTCTGACACTGCAAGAATCAGTGGCAGTCATGGCAGCAGATGGCTATGCTCGGGCTACGAAAAAACCAGCTTTAGTCCAAATTCATAGCACGCCTGGTTTGGGAAATGCGATTGGTGCCCTTTATCAAGCCAAACGCGGTCATTCGCCCTTAATCGTCATTGGTGGGGATGCCGGGATTAAGTATCAAGCAATGGACGCACAAATGGCCGGAGATTTGGTCGCGATGGCCGAGCCAGTCACCAAATGGTCAACGATGGTGATGGAGCCATCTTCACTGTTACGAATCCTGCGGCGGGCGATCAAAATTGCGGCAACACCACCGATGGGGCCAGTGTATGTTTGTTTGCCAATGGATATTTTGGACGCTCCCATGGTTGGGGCAGTCAGACCGACCTCGTTTCCGTCTACGAGCACCATTCCCGATGAAGACTCGCTCAACAGTGTGGCAGCAATTTTAGCTGCAGCTCAAAAACCGATGATTTTTGTCGGCGATGGCATTGCTTATGCTGCTGCCCAAAATGAATTAACTGCTGTTGCCGAACTTTTAGGTGCAGAGGTGTGGGAAGCCGATAGTGGCGAGTTAAATATGAGCTATCGCCATCCACTCTATCAAGGGATGACGGGGCATATGTTTGGCTCTAGCAGTCGATCGATTACTACTAAAGGTGATGTCAATTTAATTTGCGGCACATATATGTTGCCGGAGGTATTTCCCGAATTAGGGGAGATCTTTGCTAACGATGCTAAAACGATTCACATCGATCTTAATGCTTACGAGATTGCCAAAAATCACCCTGTAGATTTAGGTTTTGCTAGCGATCCCAAACTGACTTTAGCTAAGTTAGGGAGTCTGCTCAAGACCATGATGACACCAGACCAACAACAACTGGCTCACCAGAGAACCGCTCAAATCGGCCAAGCGAAACAACAGCATCGCGACAGTCAACTAGCAGGCGATCTTGCCGTCAGGGAGGCAATTCCGCTGCATTTTTCGCGAATTGCCGAAGAATTAGTAGCCCAATTACCCACAGATGCCATTGTCTTTGATGAAGCTTTAACTTGCTCTCCACAACTGACGCGCTATTTACTGCCAACCCAACCGGAGCATTACTTCCTGACTCGTGGTGGTTCTTTAGGAGTGGGCATTCCCGGGGCAATTGGTGCCAAATTAGCCCATCCAGATAAAACGGTCATTGGCATTACTGGCGATGGCGGTGCGATGTATACGATCCAGGCGCTGTGGTCGGCGGCGCGTCATCAGGTCGATGCCAAATTTATCATCTGCAATAACCGTTCCTACCGATTATTACAGTTGAATATTCAGGCTTATTGGCAACAGCAACAGCTAGAAACTCACGATTTCCCGCTCAGTTTCGATCTCTCTGAGCCAGAGATTCGCTTTGACGAAATGGCTCGCGCGATGGGGGTGGCCGCAATTCGGATCGAAAAGCCCGAAGAAATCGCCCCAGCCATCCGCACTGCATTAGCTCACAACGGACCATTTCTGATCGATGCCGTTTTAGCAGCAGATGTTCGTCCAGAAGCGATCGGGGTTAAGTGCGGTCAGTAGTTGGATCGAATCAATCTCGGATTCAATCGACGCAGTTAATCGAGAAATATATCGCAATCTTCAGTCCCGTTAGGGATCGAGATTATGGGCTGATGCCATGTCCCAACTCCCAATCCCTAATTCCCAATTTCAGGAATTGATTTATGATTCACCAATTAATATTTGCTCATCCCAGACCTGGTATGAGTGAGGCGGATTTTCAAAACTATTGGATTAATTTTCATGCAGTTCATTACGCCAGCAAAATTCCTCAAATTAAAAGATATTTAATCGATTCGAGGATTCCATTTGGCGTAGAGCCAGCAGACCCACTCTTTAGTGGTGTTGCCGAAATTTGGTTAGAAAATGAAACAGCACAAATTGCATCGCTTCAGTCGAAAGAATTTCTCGCAGGAGCACGTTTAGATGAGCCTAACTGGGCAGCTTTTTGGCGCACTGTCGGGCTAGATACCACCGCTCACGTACTGCTGGAAGCAAAACCACCCCAGCGAGATTCAAAAATGGTCAAGTTGTTGGTGCTGGTGAAACGCAAATCCGGCATGCCATTGGAGAAATTTAGAGAGTTGATGTTAGCAGATATGGCAGTCAAAGTCATCAAACTTCCTGGTTTACGCCGCTATCTACAATGTCACGTTCGCGATGGTTTTTATGCGATCGGCGAATCGATACTTGATTGTGTTTCCCAGCTTTGGTTTGACGATTTAGCATCGCTAGAAACAGCTTTGAAGTCACCAGAGTATCAAAATTTCGTTCTCCCACAGTTCGAGCATCTATTTGAAACCAAATATATCCATCAAATGGTAACTACTGAAACATGGATTATTGGGCCAGACTTTCGCTAGATTAGATAATTAATTAAATTAACTTAGATTATGTCTTATCAAAATGTTATCGATTTTTTCAAGGCTTGCGATCATGATGTTGCCTTGCTAGAACAATTTGAGTTGAGAAGTTTAGCTGAACTGCTATTACATGCTAATACTTTAGGTTATCGCTTTAGTAGTCGTGAGTTAAGTGCTGTTATTGGCAGTATGGAAACCAAGCTGATCGTAGAGAAAATGGGGGAAGAAATTGCAGCTTCTAGTAGCTTATGGCGACGAATGTGGGGTAAATCTCGGTTGAAGTATGCGGTTGAAGAATTATTCAAAAGCTTCTCTCAGTCGGAATTAGAGCAGCTTCTTAGCTCTTTAGCATAGTTCTGGCGAATCTCCTTTAGAAAAAAAGTTAAGCCAAACTTATATACCCTAATTTGAGAAGTCAATCAATCACTTCGAGGATAGTAGATTTCATGGCAAAAGTGGAAGTAATTAATTTTTTGCAAAAGTTAGCAACAGCATCTGAATTGCGGCATCAACTCAAAATATTGCCCAAGCATGAGGTATTAACTGATGCACAGCAGTTAGGCTACAAGTTCACCGAGCAGGAATTTGATAATACTGTTTGGGATTTAGAAATATCACTGGCTAAAAAGTTAGGAGAAAGTTTTAATTTGAACTTTAGTCTTTGGGAAGCTATGTGGGGAAATTATTACCTGGAATTCATCGCGACTAATGTTGTTGATTGCTTTTCAGTAGCAGAAATTGAAGACTTTATCAAGCAACCATGACTGTTTTTTAATAATTCGATCTGAGCACTTTGTGTTGATTATTCATACAGTAACTATATGAACTTTGAAAGTACCTTTGATTACATCATTGTTGGTGCTGGTGCGGCTGGTTGTGTGATTGCCTACCGATTAATTAAAAATCTTGATTGTCGAGTTTTGTTAGTAGAAGCTGGCGATCGAGATCGTCATCCCGCGATTCACAATACAGATCTGCCGTCGATGACTTCCCTGTGGGGTTCGGCAGTTGATTGGAACTATGTCACAGAAACACAAGCAGGTTTAGCCGATCGGACGATCCCGATCTCTCAAGGCAAGGTGTTAGGTGGTGGTAGTTCAATTAATGCCATGATGTATGTGCGGGGTAATCGTCGAGACTACGATCGCTGGCAATCTCTAGGCAATCAAGGCTGGAGTTATCAAGATCTGTTGCCCTATTTCCAAAAGTCGGAAGACTATGAAGGTGGAGCCTCTGCCTATCGGGGAGCAGGCGGTCTTTTACACGTCATTAACTACCGCGATCCCGCTCCCGTGTCTGCGGCTTTCATCGCTGCGGCCATGGAACTGGGCTACGGTGGCGATTTCTGGGATTGCAACGGCGAACAACAAGAAAATGGCGCGTTTTTCTATCAATCGACCCGGACTGAAGATAATCACCGTTGCAGTGCGGCGGTGGCTTTTCTCAACCCGATCCTAGCACACCCCAACTTGACTGTAGCTACTAATGCTCATGCAACTAAACTTGTAGTCGAGCAAGAACGAGTCATCGGTTTAGAATATCTCCAAGCTGGCAAAATTAACTGCGTTGGTGCTGACACTGAAGTCATCGTCTGTTGCGGTGCTTTTGCCTCTCCCAAGCTGTTGATGCTCTCGGGGATTGGCGGTGCCGAACAGTTACAACAGCAGGGCATTGCCGTCGTCGCCGATGTGCCCGGAGTTGGCAAAAACTTGCAAGATCATTTGCTGTTTGGAGTTGGATATCGCTGTCAAACAGATCAGCCTACACCCAATCTTCTCTCTGAAGCTGGCTTGTTTACTTACAGCAGCAACGATCTAGATCGTCAGCTTAATTCCCCAGATTTGCAATTCTTTTTTGGTCCAGTCCAGTTCTTAGCAGCCCAATATCAAGTGGATGGCCCTGGTTTTACATTTGCGCCAATTTTAGTGCAACCGGAAAGTCGGGGAACTGTGACGTTGCGATCGAATAACCCCCAAGATTTAGCTGTAATTCAACCTAATTATTTAGCATCTGTCAAAGATGTTGAAGTTTTAGTGCGAGGGATCGAGTTATCGAGGGAATTGGTGAATACCAGTGCTTTTGATAAATTTCGGGGCGAGGAATTAGCCCCTGGGGTTCAGCTCACCAGCAAAGCCGACTTAAGCGCGTATATTCGGCAAGTAGCTTCAACTGTATGGCATCCAGTGGGTACTTGCAAGATGGGGCGCGATCGCGATGCCGTAGTTAATGCACAGTTGCAAGTGCGGGGAGTTGCTGGATTGCGAGTGGCTGATGCTTCGATCATGCCCACAATTACTAGTGGTAATACAAATGCTCCCACCATGGCGATCGCCGAAAAAGCCGCCGATCTGATTATGGCTGCGTGTTAGTGACAACCCAACTGGAAGAGACACAATTTATGAGCGAAACTTTTGATTTTATTATTGTCGGTTCGGGAACCGCCGGTGCAACGATTGCCTGCCGTTTAAGCGAACTAGCGACTGCCAAAATCTTGATTTTGGAGGCTGGTGACACCCAAAACTGGGAATCGATCCAGACTCCCTATCGCTGGAATGAGCTATTGCTGACCGAAATCGATTGGGCGTATATGAGCGTCCCCCAGCCCGGTCTTGGTAATAGACAAATCTATTCGGCTGCTGGCAAAGCGAGCGGTGGTACTTCTAATGTCTATCACATGATTCATACTAGAGCCAAACCCGCCGATCTTGACGATTGGTCTGCTAACGGTTGTACTGGTTGGTCTTTTGCCGAATTACTGCCCTATTTCCAGAAGCTAGAACATCAACAAGATGACACTAATCCTACGGCGGGTAAAGATGGCCCAATTAATGTTGTCGATGCTCAAAATTTAGGCAACCCAACTTCACAAACTTTTATCGATGCTTGTGTCGAACTGGGATATCCTCGTGTCAAAGATTTTAATGCCGAAGCTGCTGGAGTGGGTTGGCATCATGTAGACATTAAAGATGGCAAGCGTTCTGGAGTGAGAACTGCTTATTTGGAACCAGCTTTAGCTCGTCCTAATGTCACTTTAAGTTCTAAATCTTTGACTACCAAACTATTAATCGCAAACAATCATTGTGTCGGGGTCGAATATCAGCAAGATGGCGTCGTAAAAACGGCTCGTTGCAGCCAGGAAGTCATCGTTTGTGCTGGCGCGATTCAGTCGCCCAAACTATTAATGTTGTCTGGGATTGGGAATTCAGAGCACCTCCAACAATTCAACATCCCGACGATCGTCAATCTACCTGGGGTGGGCGAAAACTTTCACGATCATCCCTTAGCCATCGGGCCGATGGGGATGATGTCTCAACCAGGCGCAGATCCCCAAGGCAATATGACCGAAGTTGCCTTATTTTGGAAATCGGCAGCAGCCATGCTAGTTCCCGATCTAGAAATTTGCCTGGTTCATCGTGCGCCCTACGGGGAAGCATTTTTTGAGAATGTAGTCAGAAGATTGCAAACTAACGAACCAATCCCTCCAGTTAGCCAATTAGTCGATCCGCGAATTATCTTGGCACTCCCAGGGTTAGTCCGCCCCCTGTCTCGCGGCTGGGTGCGGTTGGCTAGTAGCGATCCGACCGCCAATCCGTTGATTAATGCTAACTACTGTGGGGAACAGGTAGATCTCGATCGGATGGTGCAAATGGTGCAGATCGCCAGAGACATCTATCAAACTCAAGCATTTGCCAAGCTGGGCTTAGTTGAAATTAACCCAGGTGCTGATGTCAAAACTGCAGCGGATCTCCGGAATTGGGTGATTAATAATACTGGTTCTTACTATCACTATGTCGGATCTTGCAAAATGGGGATTGACAAGATGGCCGTGGTAGATTCCGATCTGAAAGTCTACGGCGTAGCCGGTTTGCGGGTAGCTGATGCTTCGATTATGCCGGCTATTCCCGCTGCCAATCCCCATACAACTATTGTGGCGATCGCTGAAAAAGCTGCGGATTTAATTAAACAAGATTGGTAATCAGTCCTAACACTCTAATCCGAATCTTGCTCCAAATTCCCAATTTTCCCCGCCGATCACACCAAATTAACTTGAGGTCATATGCCCGAACCAATCGCCACCCAAATCTTTGAGTTAGGAGACTTCCAGCTAACTAGTGGAATCACTCTACCCCAAGCCAAACTTTCCTATAAAACGTATGGCACCTTAAATGCTGCCAAAGATAATGCGATCGTCTTTCCGCACTTCTTAGGCGGAGCACCAGCAGCCCTAGAGATCTTTATTGAAGAGGGTCGCCCGTTAGATCCCAGTAAATACTTGATCGTTTTACCTGGGCTATTTGGTGCTGGGGTCTCATCTTCCCCTAGTAATACCGCACCTCCATTCGATCGTGGAGCCTTCCCCCAAACTACCATTGCCGATGATGTCATTGCCCAGCATCGGTTAGTAACAGAAGTGTTTGGGATCGAACAACTACACCTAGTTTTGGGTTGGTCTGTAGGCGCATTACAAACATATGAATGGGCGGTGCGTTTTCCGGGGATGGTGAAACGAGCAGCCTCCATTGCTGGCGCGCCTAAACCTTCTCCGTGGACTACCTTGTGGCTGCAAACGGCGATCGAAGAACCACTTACCGCCGATCCAGCGTGGAATAACGGTTTTTACAACGATCCCCGCGATCTGCAAGCCGGATTGCGCCGTCAAGGTCACATTATGGCACTGACATTACCACCGTTGGGATTCTATCGCGAGGGTGAAGAGGTCTGGCGATCGATCGGGTTTTCTTCTCGTAATGACTTTATCGCCCGCTTTTGGGAAGCATTTATGCTACCGCAAGATCCGAACGATCTGGTCACTCAGTCACGCAAGACTCGTGCCGCAGATCCCAGTGCTGGTGGGGACTTAGATGCAGCCCTACAGCAAATCAAAGCTAAAATGTTCGTCATCGCTTTTAATGGCGATATGATGTTCCCGCCCGAAGAGTGTCAGCGAGATGCACAGCGGATTCCCAATGCCCAATATCGACAAGTGACTAGCAAAGGCGGTCACTTAACCACCTTTGCTTTAACCCCGCCAGACAAGCAGGCAATGGACGAGATCTTACAACAGGTATTGACGGGTTGATCGATTAGGGATTGGGGATGAAGAATTTTGCTGAGATCCAAGCTCTGAAAATCCCGATTTGTGAGGATTTAAAAGGGAAAAACACTCTCAGTCTAGATATTATCGCTCAACTGATTGCCGCGATCCCATCAGTCAATGTGGCATTTTAAGTTTTTACAAGAGGTGATTTATGTATATCGGTCGAGATTGGGCAATCGAGCACAACCAAACCGCAAAAGTTAACAATGCCGAACTTAAATACACCGTATTGGGAAGTGGCGAACCCGTGCTGTGTATTCATGGGACGAACATTGCCGATAGCTTGATTACGCCCCTACAGTTCTATCCGCCCCTACTGGAAAAATACCAATTTATTAGCTACTACAGGGCTGGATACAATGGCAGCACCCTAGAGAAGGATAGTTTGAGTATTCAAGAAAGTGCCGAGCATGTTAAACAATTGCTAGCGCATCTAGGAATTCAGAAAACTCATCTGCTGGCTTTCTCATTTGGTGGGGTGATCGGCTTTGAGTTTTTAATTTCCGATCCTGATTTAGTGCATTCAGCCATTCTATTAGAGCCGTATTTGCCAAGAGAGGCTCCCGCCGGAGTTGAGGCTAATATTACAGCCTTTAATCGGGCAATGGAACTATTTCAAACAGGCGATCGATTGGGTGCCGCGCAACGCTATATGGTGGATGTCTGCGGCGGCAGTTTCCTCAGTGCTGTGGATCTGACAAATCCCCTCGATGTCTGGCACCGAGTCTCTGTGGATGCCAATATCGCTTTTACTATCGATTTTCCAGCAATTTCCAATTGGGGATTTAAAATGTCCCAAGCAGATAAGTTAGTAGCCCACAAACCAACGATGCCAATCTTGGCAGTGATGGGATTAGATAGCGAAGCCGCGATGCCAGGTTTTCGAGAAACTCAAGAGTTTCTAATGAACTGGCTCCCCCAAGCCGAACGCTGCGGAATTATGAATGCAACTCACGGGATGCAAAGCATGAATCCTGTAGCAGTCGGACAAGCGGCTTTAGCCTTTCTCCAAAAACATCCAATGGCAAATTGAAATTGCAAGAGATATGAACTCTGGTGTTGGACTTTTGAGATTAAATTGAGGATATTTTCATGTCTTTATTAAATTTAGCTAGCGATTTTTTCACCGCCCTCAATGCTCACGATTTAGACAAAGTCGCTGCGGCGATTTCTCCTGTAGCCAATATTCACACCCCCATCGGGTCGTTTGTCGGCGGGGAAGCCTATCGAGAGTGGATGTTGATGCATTTTCGAGCCATGCCCGACTTCACTCACGAAATTCGCGGTATGGCAGTCGAATCTTCTGCAACTCTGGCTTTTGAGTTACACGCAACGGGCACAATGACTGGTTCGTTAGCTTTACCTAGCGGTGATGCGCTCCCTACGGGAAGGGCGATTGATATTTCTGCCGCTGACTTTTGGCAGTTTGAGAATGGATTAATTGTTGAATATCATCTTTATTTCGATCGCCTAGACTTTTTTGGTCAACTCGGACTACCTGCCGATATTTAATTGCTACAATCCACTTTTTTGGAATAAAAATTAAAAATCATGCAAACTCGCACTATTGGTCAAAATGGTTCTTCCGTCTCCGCCATTGGCTTAGGTTTAATGGGGATGTCCGACTTCTACGGTCCTACTGATGAAGCCGAAAGCATCTCTACCATCCATGCTGCTCTCGATGCCGGAATTACGTTACTCGATACGGGCGACTTCTATGGTTCTGGTCACAATGAACTGCTGCTGCGGGACGCCCTCAAGGGACGCAAGCGGGAAGATACGTTCATCGCTGTCAAATTCGGCGTCATGCGATCGCCTAATGGTGGTTTTGGGGGGATTGATTGTCGCCCGGCAGCGGTCAAAAATTCCCTCAGTTATACGCTCAAACGCCTAGGCACCGATTATATCGATCTCTACCAACCAGCCCGTTTAGACCCCGCAGTACCGATCGAAGACACGATTGGGGCAATAGCAGAAATGGTGGAAGCTGGCTACGTGAAGCAGATTGGGCTGTCTGAGGCCAGTCCAGCAACGCTACGCCGTGCCAGTGCAATTCATCCGATTAGTTGGCTCCAGATCGAATACTCGCTGCTCAGTCGTGGCATTGAAGCCGAAATATTGCCGACAGCTCGCGAGCTAGGCATCGCAATTACGGCCTATGGAGTTCTATCGCGAGGTTTATTGAGCGGTCATTGGTCTCAACAGCGTTCTGAATCAGCTCGCGACTTCCGAGCGCATTTACCCCGGTTCACTGGAGCCAATTTAGAGAGCAATCTGGCTCTAGTCGAGTCACTGCGGGCAGTTGCTACCGAAAAAGCCGCAACAGTAGCTCAAGTCGCGATCGCCTGGATTTTAGCACAGGGAACCGACATTATTCCTTTAGTTGGCGCGCGCCGACGCGATCGCTTGAGTGAAGCCTTGGGGGCGTTAAACGTCGATCTCAATCCAGCAGATCTCCGCCGGATTGAAGCCGCCATACCGCCAAGTGCAGTGGCTGGAGATCGCTATGATGCCGGCCAAATGGCGATGCTCGATAGCGAAAGAAAAGGCTAATACCGTTTAATTAAACAGGATGTTGTCATGGCTATAGTTCAATTTACTTATTTAACTGGGTTACAAAGATCGATTTTTAGTAACGTCCGGTTGACCGGAAGTTGGGATGCAAATGGTCGCTCCTCGCCAACTTGGACAACCGTGCCGATGCAGTCGATCGTGGCTGAAGATGGTTGTCCGGCCTTTCGAGCCACAGTCACTTTCGACGATCCACAAATCGATCGAGAATTTCAGTGGGGTGTGAGATTGGACGCGCCAGCGGGTAACAATCTCTGGGGGATCGTCACTGAATCAAATAACAATAATTTAGTAGAACGCGATCGCCGCTTTATTTTACAAAATTTAGGCAACCAGCCTCAATTAGTCACATATTACCTCACTCATAATCGCCGATTGGGCGCGCAGAAGTATTACTCGAACGGTAGCAATCACCCTGGAGTCCAGTTTAGTGTCTGGGCACCAAATGCTCGCAATGTCGAAGTTGTGTTTGGCAACAACTCCAGCGGCTACATTGCGGACGATGGTACGGGCATCGATCGTACTCGCCCCCCGGTGGCGATGTCGAGACAACCAGATGGGGTGTGGCAAACCAATGCTGAGACAGCACTAGCTGATTTTACGGCTTATGGGCGATTGCCATATATGTTTAGAGTCACCAAAGATGATGGCAACGTCGCTTATAAAACCGATCTTTACTCTCGTTGTCAGATTGGCAAAGGTCAAATTCGTCCCGCGCCTGGGACACATTATGCTGGCACTTATCCAGAATTAGACGGTTTAGTGAGCTGTTCGGTAGTAGTCGATCCCGAAACAGTCACCAGGGAAATTGCTGCCGAAATCTCGCCATCGCCAGTATTTATCTCCGCAGCCGAATTTTGGCAAAATGAGTTTAATGCCAATCTACCTTTACCTCGACGGGTCGAAGATTTGGTCATTTATGAATTACACGTCGGTGCTTTGGGCTACGGTCGAGATCGACCGGGGAATTTTGAAGATGCGATCGCGCTAGTGCCTTATTTAGTAGACTTAGGCGTCAATGCGATCGAACTTTTACCGATGTCTGAATTTGGCGGCGAAGTAAATTGGGGCTACGAAACTTCCCACTACTTTGCCTTGGAATATAGTGCGGGCGGGAGAGACCAACTGAAACACTTGATCCGTGCTTGTCACCGGCAGGGGATTGCCGTGATTATGGATGTCGTTTACAACCACTATTCCCCCAATTCCGGGCGAGCAGAATGGGCGTATGATTCCGAGCTGCCCGATCGAAATATCTACTATTGGTACGAAGGTAGCTCTAGTAATTATCCCCAAGCCGATGGCGGCTATGTCGATAATATGTCTACCGGATATTCGCCGCGTTTCCACGCTGAAATAGTCCGCAAAATGTTTATTAGCAGTGCCGTGATGCTGATGGAAGAGTTTCATGTCGATGGTTTCCGCGTGGATCAAACTACCGCGATGCACCTCTATAATGTGCTCCATGCTGATGGTAGACCGTTAGGCAACGTTAATGCTTTTGGGGCTAAATTTCTCAGAGAATTGACCAGCACGTTGAAGCTAGTCAATCCAGATATTATGCTCATGGCTGAAGACCATTCTAATTGGGAGCGAGTCACCCAATCTCCTGCGGTTGGTGGTTTGGGATTCGATCGCACTTGGTATGCGGATTTCTATCACCATCTGATCGGGGATACTCAGACTGGAACTCAATATGCCAAATTAATTCCGACGGCGGGATTGGGTGGCAACGAACCGCTGGCGATGGATCTGTTTGCCGGGGCATTGGCAAATTCTGGGGCACAGAAAGTTGTCTACCACGAATCTCACGACGAGGCGGGTAACTCATCGGCTCAATTAAACGGCAATCGGATGGAATCGCGACGTACGATTGTGGCGGCTGTCAATGGCGCACCATTAATCGGTGCAACTCGTCGCTATGGTGAGGCGCGCGCTCGGTTTGCCTTTGGCATGAATATCCTGTCTGCTGGTACCCCGATGTTTATGATGGGAGAAGAGATCGGGGCACAGAAACCATACCGCTACGGCGATTTTATGAACAATCGCGAAGATTTGTGGGGCGAGCGACAAGGCGAAGGTCAACGCTTGTTCCGATTTTATCAAGATCTAATTCGCTTGCGCCTGAATCATCAGGGATTGCGATCGCCCAATATTTCGGTGGATTACGTTCACAATGCCAATCGAATTATTGCGTTCAGACGGTGGCATGAATCCGAAGAGTTATTAATTATCGGCAGTCTCAATAATACTGCTTTTAGTACTGGCTACACGATTGTATCGCCACGCCTAAATACGGCTCGGTGGCAAGAAATATTTAATAGCGATGCGAGTATTTATGGCGGCGATGCGATCGGTAATTCCGGGGGCAATATTTTTGCTCGTGATGGGAGTATGCAAGTAGTTATTCCCGCTAACGGATTGCTAGTTCTGATCCGAAATTGAGATCTTAATAGCTTTGGATTAGCTACCGGACAGTCGATCTGTGCCAGCCGTGAGTGAGTCACAATCGCGGGATTTACTCACGGCAGTAGCGGCATCTTTAGGACGATCGATTGTTATTTAACGTTAGTTCTGGTTAATGATCGTCGCTAAATGCCTGTGAAAAGCCAATCGGTAGGCGGCATATACTTGTGGGCTGCGTTTTTCTTGGTGGGGGCAGAACCCGGATCTGGGGGTTGTCTTGATGCGCTAAACCGTTGGG
>NZ_JANNDR010000222.1:0-4808 GCF_031378165.1 Chamaesiphon sp. OTE_75_metabat_556 | reverse complement strand
CCCAACGGTTTAGCGCATCAAGACAACCCCCAGATCCGGGTTCTGCCCCCACCAAGAAAAACGCAGCCCACAAGTATATGCCGCCTACCGATTGGCTTTTCACAGGCATTTAGCGACGATCATTAACCAGAACTAACGTTAGCTAGGGTCGATCGAGACCTAATTTACCCGAGCAAGAGGTAAAAATTTCAGGTAAACTAGTACTGTCAACCTCACATCCTCCGATCGTGCAGAGGAGTCCAGAGACTATGGTCAAAAAAACCGAACCGCTCGCAACTGAGCCAGTAATTGCCGAACCAAAATCTGGGTTTAACCCGGTTCAACTCATCCGCGATAGTCAAGCCGAACTCACCAAAGTGATTTGGCCGAGCCGTCAACAACTGATTAGTGAATCCCTCGCAGTCATTGCGATGGTATCCTTGTCAGCGACCACGATTTATCTGGTCAACAATTTGTTTAGTTGGGCTGCTGGCAAGGTGTTTGTATGACTTATACCTCAGACGAATTAGATGACGACTTTCAGGAACAGGGTTCTGGAAGTAAAGTCAAAGAACCAGCTCGCTGGTATGCCGTCCAAGTGGCATCTGGCTGTGAAAATCGCGTCAAAATTGACTTAACCCAACGCATTCATTCGTTTGGGATGGGCGAACGCATCTACCAAATCGAGATCCCCCAAACTCCGACGATCCGACTCAAAAAAGATGGTACCAAGACTCCCGCTGAGGAAAAAGTTTTCCCTGGCTACGTGTTGGTAAGTATGTCGATGGATGATGATGCGTGGCAGGTAGTCAAAAATACTCCTAACGTGATCAATTTTGTCGGTTCCGAACAAAAACGCGGCTACGGACGCGGACGCGGACACGTCAAACCGCTACCTCTATCGCGAGGTGAAGCAGATCGGATCTTCAAACAAGCTCTCGAACAAGAGCCAGTGGTGAAGACAGATCTGACCGAAGGCGATAAAATAATGGTGATGTCTGGTCCCTTTAAGGACTTTGCAGGCGAGGTCGTTGAAGTAAGCCCCGAACGGAGTAAACTAAAAGCCTTGCTCTCTATCTTCGGTAGAGATACCCCCGTAGAACTCGAATTCAACCAAGTCCAAAGACAGGGCTAAATACACACATCTAATGGCAAAGAAAGTAGTCGCGATCGTCAAGCTAGCTCTCAACGCTGGTAAAGCTAACCCCGCACCGCCTGTCGGCCCAGCATTGGGTCAACATGGTGTGAATATCATGGCATTCTGTAAAGAATACAATGCCAAAACTGCCGAGCAAACTGGTACGGTCATCCCCGTGGAAATTTCGATCTTTGAAGATCGCAGTTTCACCTTCGTCCTGAAGACTCCACCTGCTTCGGTACTGATCAAAAAAGCCGCTAAAATCGAAACTGGTTCCAACGAACCCAATAAGAAAAAAGTTGGTCAAATCACTTCCGCTCAATTGCAAGAAATCGCTCAAATCAAATTACCCGATCTCAATGCCAATGACATTGACGCAGCGATGAAAATCGTGGCTGGGACTGCCCGCAACATGGGTGTCGCGATCGTTGACTAGTATTTTATCCACCATATTTGGGGGAGAGGTCGAACCTCGTTATTCACCCCAGGAGCAATCATGACCAAAAAGTATTCGCGTCGGTATCAAGAATTGGCCAAGAAAATCGAGCCTCGTGTTTACGAACCCCTCGAAGCCATGAAGTTGATCAATGAGACAGCAACCGCTAAATTTGCTGAATCTGCCGAAGTTCACGTCCGGCTCGGTATCGATCCTAAGTACACCGACCAACAATTACGGACGACCGTAGCTTTACCCAAAGGTACCGGACAAACCATCCGCGTCGCGGTGATCGCCCGTGGTGAAAAAGTGGCTGAAGCCACTGCCGCAGGTGCCGATCTCGCTGGTTCGGAAGAATTAATCGCCGAAATCCAAGGCGGGATGATGGATTTCGATCTGTTGATCGCGACTCCCGATATGATGCCCCAAATCGCCCGCCTCGGTCGCGTCCTCGGTCCACGCGGTTTGATGCCTTCGCCCAAAGCTGGTACGGTAGCTACCGACCTCGGTGCGGCGATCGCCGAATTCAAAGCAGGTAAACTAGAGTATCGGGCCGACAAGTCCGGGATCGTGCATATTCTCTTCGGTAAGGCCGCATTCGCTCCTGAAGACCTCCTGACCAACCTCAAGGCATTCCAAGAGAGCATTGATCGCAACCGCCCTTCAGGAGCCAAGGGACGCTTTTGGCGGAGTATGTATGTCTCGGCAACAATGGGACCTTCGATCGAAATCGATATCAGTAGTCTCCGTGACATGAAAACTGAATAATTAGTCGATCGATCGGTTAGGCATAAAAAAAGAGAGATGAGTTTAAAACTCGTCTCTCTTTTTTGCTAGGTATAGCAAACGCCAAGGCTGTTAGGACAAAAACAACGATTGAAATCGCCGCTGATGATGCACCCACCCCGCCCGTTGGGCACCCCTGTCTTGAAAAGGTGCTCCACTTGCGGAGTTGGGTCGGATGGGTTCCCCATCCGTGACCCATACCCAAGCAGCGGCTCACCTTTGGACGGGTTCCCCGTCAAAAAAGGTGAGACAAGACAGGGGAAACCCCTGTTCCCGCACTTTTCGCTGTCTTGTCGGTTTTTTTATTCGGAGGGAACCTCCGAATAAAACCGCCGCTCCGAGGAGGGGGTTTTTCAGTAGATCGAGAGTTCATATTTGTCTGTTTAAGTGTTATCGAAAGGTACCTGACAGACTAGATTTAGTCGCATACTCTAAAAATATGACGATCGAATCCAACTCACTTTACACCCGATCTCTAAACCCAAATACATACCTAAAATCACAAACACGATCGCGTTACTTTGGATCTGCTTAATTACCCTAGCCTCGATCGTCTCTGTCTGCAAAATTTCAGGGATTCCGATCCCATTTATTGCCAAACTTCCAAGCTGGGAATAGCTCAAACTGGCGATCTAATTGTGTTCGGTATTGTTGGAGTAGTTGACTGTGAGCACAAAACAAAATCGCGGAGCGTAATGCCCCGCGATCGCTTATTCTCAAAATCGAGAGCTTTAAATCAGATACAATAAGATAAACAAGATAATCCAAATTACATCGACAAAGTGCCAATAAATCTCGGCGGCTTCGACACCGAAATGATTGTTTGTGCCGTAATGTTCGGACTTCATAGATCGCCATAAGACGGATAAAATCAACAGTACGCCGACAGTGACGTGCAAGCCGTGAAAGCCAGTTAAGACATAAAAAGTACTGGCAAATAAATTCGTCCGCAGTCCAAATTCGAGATGGCTGTACTCATACAACTGACCGCCAAGGAAGACAATTCCCATCAGAGCGGTAATTCCAAACCACAGTTGCAGACCTTTGACATCATTCTTTTTGATGGCAGTATCGGCTTGGTGAATGACTAAACTACTGGCAATCAGGATGACAGTGTTCATCCCTGGCAGTAGCAATTCAAGCTTAGGAGTGCCCGCTGGCGGCCATTCTGGAGCCATCGATCGGAAGGCCATGTATGCGATGAATAGACCGAGGAAGATCATCCCCTCTGCGACGAGAAAGACAATCAGCCCAAAGATCCGAAAGTCAGGATGTGCTTCGTGATGGCTATCGTGGGTTGCACTCTCGATATTAATTTGCGTTTGGTCGGAAATAGATCCTTGCATAGAAGTTGGGAGTAAAGGTTAGGCTTTGTTTACCCCAACCCTCTTTCTAAAGGGGATCTTTTGCGCCCAGAGACGACTGGGGTGAAAAATCCCCTCCGAGGAGGGGTGCCCGTAGGGTGGGGTGGGTAGATCTCCGCAGCTACTGGAATTGACTTGTGCTGTATGCACACAAATCTTTTCAAGTAGTTCCAGAGGATCTTCGTCTATGGCAACTAAACAGCAGGGTAGAATCAGTTAATTAAAATGGAAACTTTCCACCATCTAAGTTTTAGTCGAATTAACAACTAGACATTCGTAAACACCTTCGGCGGCTCTGAAACTTCCTCAGTATCCCCATAATCATAAGGGCCGGTGGTCAGCACGGGTAGAACTTCAAAGTTCTCGATTTCTGGCGGTGAAGTGGTTTGCCACTCTAGGGTCAGAGCGTTCCAGGGATTGTTGCCAGCTTTATCACCCTTGTAAGCGCAGTAAATCGCATTGACCAGGAATGGGACGGTGGAAATAGCCAGAACGTAACTGCCATAAGTACAAACTTGATTGAGACCTTGGAACTCTGGCGCGTACATAGCAATCCGGCGCGGCATCCCTTGCAAGCCGAGGATGTGCATCGGCAGGAAAGTGACGTTAAAACCGATGTAGGTCAGGGCGAAGTGGATTTTACCCCAGGTATCGTTGATATGGCGACCGGTAACTTTAGGGAACCAGTGATAGATCCCCGTATAGATCCCGAAGACGCTCCCGCCGAACAAGACATAGTGGAGGTGAGCGACTACGAAATAAGTATCGTGGACGTGGATGTCGAAGGGGACAGCAGCCAGCATGACGCCAGTGATCCCACCAATTACGAAGGTCGAGATAAAGCCCATCGCAAATAACATCGCGCTATTGAGATTGATTTTACCGCCCCACATCGTGGCTAACCAACCGAAGATCTTGATCCCGGTCGGTACAGCGATCACCATCGTGGTGATCATGAAGAACATTCGCAACCAGGGTGGTGTCCCGCTGGTAAACATGTGGTGCGACCAGACAAACAAGCCTAGGAAACTAATCACCATACTCGAATACGCGAACGCGCCGAAACCAAAAATCGGCTTGCGACAATGCACGGGAATCACATCGG
>NZ_JANNDR010000209.1:0-5901 GCF_031378165.1 Chamaesiphon sp. OTE_75_metabat_556 | reverse complement strand
GCTGCCCAGGTAGATGATGGTCCCTGTGTTACCTACATCGGCAAAGGTGGTGCTGGGCACTACGTCAAAATGGTGCATAACGGCATTGAGTATGGCGATATGCAATTGATTGCCGAAGCCTATGACTTACTCAAGAATGTCGCAGGTCTAGACCACAAGCAATTGCATGAAGTCTTTACCCAGTGGAATACCACCGAAGAACTCAACTCCTTTTTGATCGAAATCACTGCCGATATCTTCAAATATATCGACCCAGAAACTAATAACGCACTGGTCGAAATGATTCTTGATGCTGCCGCCCAAAAAGGTACCGGACGCTGGACAGTCCAAAGTGCCCTCGAATTGGGTGTATCGATCCCAACCATCATCGCAGCGGTGAATGCGCGGATCATGTCATCGATTAAGACCGAACGCGTCGCAGCGGCCAAGCTGCTGACTGGGCCAGATACCAAATTTACTGGTGATGTTAAAGTCTTTATCGACCAAGTTCGTGACGCTCTCTACTGCTCGAAAATCTGCTCCTACGCTCAAGGGATGGCATTACTCAGTGCCGCGTCTAAAGCGGAAGGTTACAATCTTAATCTGAGCGAAATTTCGCGGATCTGGAAGGGTGGCTGTATCATTCGGGCGGGATTCCTCAATAAAATTAAGGATGCCTTCAAAGCCGAGCCGGATTTAGCCAATCTGCTCCTAGCTCCAGAATTCAGACAGACCATTCTCGATCGACAAACAGCTTGGCGCGAAGTTATCGCTCAAGCTGCGAAAATGGGTATCCCCGTTCCGGCGTTTAGCGCGTCGCTAGATTACTTCGATAGTTACCGCCGAGGTAACTTACCCCAAAACTTAACCCAGGCTCAACGGGACTACTTTGGTGCCCACACTTACGAGCGCATCGACAAACCAGGCTCGTTCCATACCGAATGGACTAAAGAAGCCTAGAGGAGCGGAAGACTAGGAGACTGGGGGAGTTGGAGGCGAAGTGCAGATACTTAGTTCCCAACCCCCCGCTCCCCGCCTCCAACTCCCAACTCCCAGCTCCCAACTAAATAGTTGACATTTCGGCGTAGAAAATGCATAATTAGATCTGTTGAATAAATGGGACTGTAGCTCAGTTGGTTAGAGCGCGCGCCTGTCACGCGCGAGGTCGCGGGTTCGAGCCCCGTCAGTCCCGTCAGAGTCAAAACTCGATCTCATTTATCAAAAAGCCCTCATCGTCAAGATGGGGGCTTTTTGATTTGTTAACTTTGATCGAATGTTGACAAGTGCGATCGATCTTGTAAGGTTGGGGTTGATCGGATCTGAATCGACCCTAATGTCCTAGTTGAACTATTCGGCATGAGTAGGAAAGCGATCGACAATAGAATTACGATCGAAGGTCAGCAGCAGCATCGAGTTGGCAGTAATTTGTAAACCCGATCGAGCTAGATCCTTAGTCTCTGACAAGTTAAAAAATAGGTGATCCTTCTGGATACATCAATTCCAGTCGTTTCGCTCGGAGCTGGGCTTCTGCGATGCAGATTTCTTCAATTCGCTTAACCACATCTTGAGAAATCCCCAATCTAGCAGCCATTTTAGTTACTGTGGCTCTTTCACGTTCGCTATATTGTCCATCCGCACTGCAAGCTTTAATGGCATCGTAAACGAGAAAGCGGCGTGATTCATTTGCTTCTGGAGGAGCTACACCAATAACTTGCTCGATATCTTCATCCGCTTGATAGGATTTGAGTTCTGCCACTAATGAATCTGATGCGCCGAAAGCAGCCGCAAGCCCAACAACCCAGTCTCTTTCTTCAGGTGCTAATGTCCCGTCTCCATTGGCACAAATGAGTACCGATTTCAAATACCCGCTATAAGCTTCAGAACTTGGAAGCTTGCTAAAGGTATATTTATCTTTAAACAACCACATAAAACCTTCATTTCTGTTAGTCATGATGCTGATGAATAGATTTATAGAGCTTAGGGACTTCCCTAATTATCACATACTCGTAAAACTAAAATATAATTACCCTACAAAGCAACTTGACTTTGGTATAATCCAAACAGACGAATAAAACACAGTGCAATCGATCGAGTTATGACTCATTCAAATAGTAAGGAAGCAACCACTGCGCCTAATCATCTCAAAATTGCCAGACGCGGACAGGATCTTTACAATCGATCGATCCGCAGTCAGGTAGAAACGCGAGAGCAAATCGGCAAGATTATTGCGATCGATCTCGATACTGGTAATTATGAAATTGATGATAACTTTCTAGAAGCGATCAATCGGTTGCATTCTCAATTTCCTGATGCCACGATTTGGTCAGAACGGATTGGTTTTAATGCTGTTTATGCTGTGGGTGGTAGTTTGACGAAGGTAGATTTAGCGTGATTAATGGAATTGTGATCGGACGACAGCCGCAGGTAAAAGTCATCATTAGGATTTCTGGCTATCCAGATCTAGAAATTGGCTGTGTGATTAATACGGGATTTGAAGGAGCTTTGGCTTTGCCAGTGGCGGCTGTTGCCAAGCTGCAATTGCCTTATGTTGCGAGTATTAATACTAACTTAGCTAATGATGAAAATCTGCCCACCCCAGTTCATCGCGCGACAGTATTCTGGGATGGTGTCGAGCTAGAAGTACCAGTATTAGCCATGGGACGCCGTCCGCAAATCGGCACTTTACTGCTCAATAATTGCAATCTGAATATTGATTTTAGTGATGGTAGTATTCTCAGTATTGAGGCTTTGTAAATGACTGGCTGAGAAGCTATCGGACGGAACTACTAGAATTATTTCGCCCAGCTAAATCAAGATTGCCATCCTACAGTACAATTTGGCAGGTGATGCTAAAACTTTAAAATCCCCGATCGAGATCCATACCATAGAGAATTTTCTCCCAACACCACTGCTCAGATTTGTTTAAGTGATTGCGACGAATGCTATTTAGTAAGCGTTCGACACGAATTTCATCATAACCAGCAAATGCGATCGCCAGGTTGCAAGTTTCTGGATCTACTCGATCGACAGAGGTAGCTTTTTCGTTAACTTTGCTTTCTTGACTCGGAGATTTAACTTTTCTTGAGGTTTATTTTCTTGCTTGGGGGAAGTGACTTTAGCTTTAACTCGATTTTTAATCTCTGTCAAACCGATCGATCGCATCCCGATACAGATCCAGTTCTGAAAGCGATCGACCGCGCTGGCGTTCGTACTCGATCAGCCGCCGCACACGATCGCGATCGCCCTGTGCTTTGCGTAAAAGTCGTTCTTTCAAGACATCCAATTCACTCTGGAGATTTTGGCGGTAAGTCGCTCGAAGTTCGCTCGTATAGAGATTCGCAAATTCATACTCAGCATCAGTCAGATAGCCCAATCGATGCCCAGGCCGATATTCATTCCAAGCGGACGAGCGTTTGTATCCCGCTAAAAATACCTCACCAAATCCACAGATAAACATGCACAGATCTGTGTCGCGCTCGTTGAGTTCAACATTCGGCTGGCGGATGCCGCGATTGTCCAAAATATAATGACAGACTTCATGGGCTAAAATTGCTCGCGCTGCTGGTAAGTCCCGCTCGAAATCGGGACTGACGCGAATCGTCACCCAACCCTCTTCATCCACTTCAAACTGTCCGGCAGCAGCAGGCATGGACTCTACCACCACGCGGGGCACCATCATCGGCACCGCAAACCCTGGTGCTACTCGTCTGGCATGATCGAGGAAAGCTTTTACCACTCGATCTAGTCGATCCGCATTAGACAACTCACTCGGATCGAGTGTAAAGTTGGCAGACCACGAGGACTCCGCCTGGAGCCAGCCTAACTGAGCCAGCCGATCTAAACTAGATTTGATGTTGTCAAAATCCGCTGAAGCTTTTGGTGTTGCTGAAGCTTTTGGTGCTGCTGAAGCTTTCGGTGCTGCTGAAGCTTTCGGTGTTGCTGAAGTTTTTGGTGCTGCTGAAGCTTTCGGTGCGATCTCAATCCAAACCACGAGATCCCCGCGCCCAAAGAGAGAAACCCGTTTGGGTACACCGCGCCCAGGTAAGGTTAGGAAACTACGGTGTTTGCTGTCTGCTGGGATCTTGAGACTAATGCGACCATCGAGGGTGGAAATGCGAAGCTCCACCCCAGCCTGGGCTTGTGCTGGAGTAATCTTGACTTCTGTAAAGATATCGTCACCTTCTCTGGTCAATCCATCTGCCTGAAATGGCACCTTCAGGTGCAAATACAAATCTCCAGGTTTACCGCCGTAGGTACAGAGATTCCCCTGTCCGGTTAGGCGCAATCGGGTTCCGGTCGTCGAGCCAGCCGGGACGACAATTTTTAGCTGTTTGACAGTGGGTGCAAACTCACCATTCGCTTGAATTTCGAGCCGATTGACTCGAATGTCTGGTTCGCACCCAAAGATCGCTTCGTAAAATCCGAGATTGAGGTCTATGTTGAGATCGGGTCGAACATCACTCGAATTGGGGCGATCGGGAGAAGGAACTTTTTCGTTAACCTTAGCTGCTCGATCTGGAGATGTAACTGTTGCTTTGGGTTTACCTTCTTGTTTAGGGGCAGTAACTGTTGCTTTGGGTTTATCTTCTTGTCTAGGGGTAGTAACCGTTGCTTTGGGCTTACCTTCTTGTTTAGGGGCAGCATGAGCAGTTCCCGAACGTGACTGGCTGGTGCGTTGCCGCTGTTCTACCATTGCATAGAACTCTTTACGGCGCCAGTCGCACATCTTTCTACTTTCAGATGTATATCCTATTACCGTCCAAGGTGCAGATGTACGAATTCTCTGAATTATGAGATCGACTTCTCTTTCAGACATAGAGAAATGTCGTTTTTTACCAAAACGATCGTAAAGCACTATTGCATAGGTTTTACCAGTGGGAATCAAGTTAACACTATGACGAGTGACTTGTTTAAATGCCCACATCAATCGATCGAGCTTAATGATTTGGAGATTATATATCTGAGTAAAAAGCAGCCAAGAAGGTGTCACAAATAATGTATTGCCTTCTAATTCTTGGCTGTGGTAAAGATCTCTGATTTCATTGTCAATATTACAGGCAATCAAATCTCCATCTCCATATTGTGTTAAAGAACTATAGATTGGATGTTTGCGGGGATTGTCGGTTCTAACTTTTGCTTTATAAAGATTCCAGCTACAGAGACCCAATCCGCTGGCTAGAATAAATAACAAACCATCCAGCGAGGATTTGTAATTTACTGACTCCAGCATTACAGGTAAGATTTTATCTTTTAGAGTAGTCCGATTTTTCATTAGTCGAACGACTACTTTTTCCTGAGTGTCAAAGGGAATTTTTGATAGCTTCCCAGTAAAAGTAAGATTTTTTAAATCAGCTTGAGGTTGCATCTTAATTAAAATAGCGCGACCTCGATCGAGCATTGCAACTGCATATTTACTATCTACTGTCTCCACATTAGTTTTCTTGTTAATCATTACTCTGGTAATGCCAGTGTCCACGATACTCGAACTAGTAAAAGTAACAAATTCACGATCGATACGATCGGCATCTTCAAGTTTCAAAAGTTGCTCGATATTTATTTTGTGCGCGCCTAAGAAGCAGTTATATAGGTAACGATATTGGGAACAACCTAATCCTAACAATAAAGCTATTCCTATTAAATTATGCCGCCATAATTTTTTGTTAGATTTTTGAATACGTTGCCAGAAGATCGTTCCTTCCATAAGTTAATTTTCACAGCAGATCTGAGATAATTGTTGTATTTGTTTTAGGGTAGATGCCACTTTTTCATACAATTCATTACTAATCTATTTTAATTAGCTATGTCAATCCTATTTAAGTAACACTGCTGATTTAGGCACGATCGCTAAAAATCTTTTTTAGGGGTGTGTCTTAATTTCCCTGAATCTTTTTCAGGAAATCCATTACTTGTTGATATAAATCC
>NZ_JANNDR010000143.1:0-14462 GCF_031378165.1 Chamaesiphon sp. OTE_75_metabat_556 | reverse complement strand
ACCAACTCCAACCGCAGAGCGCGATTTGGTCGCGGCTGGATCGATCATGACTGATGATAGCAGTGCCCATAACCGGCGCGTGCGCCGTCGTTCTTCCGCGCCATTGACGGCTGAAGATCTCGAACCCATCCAGATCGATCGACAAGCGGTCACAGATCCAGACATTGCCGCGCCCACAATTACCGTTGAACAGCTAAGCTGGGAACCAGTAATGGCAGCTAGCAATCTTGATGCGGCTCCTTTACCTACCAAAACCATTATCCCTGCCCCCGCACCGCGTACGCCAGTCTTGCGAGACATTCTGGCTGATTCCAACGATCGCTACTTCAAACCGCCAGCACCGCCAGAAACTGCGACAGATGATGGGGAGGAAGATCCCGATGCTGAAGATGTGAATGCTTTAGCCGCGATGTTTGGCGAAGAAATTGCTGATAGCGAGGATGATGATGACGATAACGACGGGGAAGATTGGGATGAAGAAGCAACCTCCTCATATCAACAACTAGATCGCGATCGATTCTTGACAGAAGATCGCTTGCACGTTCAACTAACGCCGCTCTCCCAAGCCATCCTGCCCCGTACTTGTTACATCGTGATCGATAAATTTGCGGAGCTAATCGTCCGTCCGCTGAAAGATTTTGCCGATCTGGGCCAAATCGCTACCGAAGAGATCCAGCAGCGCACGCTACCTGTTTTCGACAATCATCGCGTTGCCAAACGGTTCTCCAATCAACGTACTCAACGCGTAATTAAGGTGCCAGATAGTCGGATTTTTCACAAAACTATCCAGCATTTGCGATCGAAAGGGATCACCTGTTTGTTGGTGGATGGCAATATTTACTCGCTGAATTAGGGAATAGGGAATATTTGGAACTGCGTTCCCAGTTTCTAACTGTTACATCTCTCTGACGCCCCTAACCCCTAATCCCTAATCCCTATCCCCTAATTCAACGGTGGAATCTTGGTTAAACCAACGACTCGATCGGGATTAGCTTGTTTGAGTTGGGCTTCAAATCCATAACAGCCATCATGACCAATTCTAGCTAGCGTATTCTTGGCTTGACAGCGTTCGGAGAGGATTTGGCCGATGGTTGAGAGCAATAATCGATCGCGTTTTTGGTATGCAACTTCAAATAATTTAATCGACTCACGCAAGTCGTTATCATTTTTCAGTTCGCGACCGCGAATATTCAAGATTTGTGCCTTGTAATAGGTCAACTCTGGATTTTGCGGCGCGATTTTGAGAGCAGCGTCAATATCGTTAGTGGCGAGATCGTACTGTTTGAGATCGCGATGACCGATGTACATACCGCGCAGAGCCAGATAGCGAGGTTCGGCATTTTTGAGTCGATCGATCGCCTGACTGGTATCGGAAAATGGCACATTCACTGCCAACAATAAATCCATATACCCTTTAATTAGATTGAGTTCGGAATTATTCGGGTCGATCTGATTGGCTTTATCCATATACTCAAACACCTTTTGGAGCTTGTTTAGCGCACCCAGCGCGCCCCCATTGGCTTTTTTCATTTCATAAGCTGCCAAAATTGCCAATCCCACACCCTGGTATAAGTTGCCTCGCAGCGGGTTGGTTTTCATCAATTTCTCAGCAGCTTGAGAAGTTTTCTCGCCATACTGCCTAACTTTCTCAAAATCCCCACTGCTAAAGGGATAAAGTGTATTCATCGCATAGGTGAGCGGCTCATTGGGTTCGGTTTTGAGTGCCGCATCCAGATACTGTTTGGCTTTGACATAGTCACCATCCCGAAACATGGCTTCTTTAGCTCGTTCGACATTCGCACCCTGTTTGGTATTCAGCCCCGCTTGTGGATACGCCATATTACTATTTGGCTTGACTGGCTTGACTGGCTTGGGATCAGCGACTGCGGGCGCGATCGCGAGGTTAAATTGGCTCATCGGGGTCACGAGTGCTGACTGAGTCAAGATCGCGCCGGTAGCCAAGGCTAGTAAAGTATGTGCGGACAACTTAAATTTCATGGATTAGTAGCTAGTAACGATGGGATGCGAACGGGGGTGCTAAAATTGCTCGACACGGATGCGGTTAATGTTGGCAACCAAGCCTTTCCCAATTGCCTGGAAATCGCAATATACTGTAGTGTCTGGACGTGAATGCCGATCGGATGTTCCACTGCGATCCCCAGATCGAGACGTGCGGATTACATCGGCGATCGATCGTGAAGATCTCTGGTAGCCCCATCCCCAACCCCACATCCCCCACCACAGAGATTGATGCTCAAACTCAAACATTTGTCTTATCATCCCCCAGCTAGCGATCGAGCAATTCTCCAGGATCTCAATTTAGAATTAGCACCCCAACAATTGGGACTGATCGTCGGGGCGAGCGGTTCGGGTAAAAGTACTTTGCTAGAGATTTTAGCAGGATTGGCGACCGGAACTAGTGGTGGTGTCTATTGGCGCGATCGCGCCTTAGATAGCGAACTGCTCCAGCAATTGGGTGGATTGGTGTTTCAGTTTCCCGAACGGCATTTTTGCACCAACACTATCTTAGAAGAATTGCGACTAGGACATCCCGAACTCGGTGCCGAACGTGTCGAGCAAGCCCTGACATCTGTAGGTTTAGCAGATTTATCATTACAGTTATCACCTCACAACCTCAGCGGCGGCCAGCAGCGTCGATTGGCTCTGGCAGTGCAATTAATCCGACAACCCCCATTATTGCTGTTAGACGAGCCGACAGCGGGCTTAGATTGGTCGATGCGCCAGCAGTTGGTACAGCTCCTCGCCAAACTCAAGCAGGATTGGACGCTGTTGGTAGTGACTCACGATGCTGGCGATCTGATGGCTATTGCCGATAAATGTTGGCAGATCGAGCGGGGGAAGTTGACGGAGGCGAAGATTTAGGGTGGAGCGGGGAGCGGGGAGTGAATAGTGAATAGTGAATAGTGAATAGTGAATAGTGAATAGTGAATAGTGAATAGTGAATTTGGACGCAAGCGTCCCTCAGTCTCCCAGTCCCCCCCGCTCCCCGTTCTACTACACAAACTTAATCTTCTGCGCCGCATACAGACACATTTTGAGCAACACTAAACCCTCTCGGACGTGGGCGATATTGGACTCACCATAGGTGCGAGGCTGATATCGCACGGGGACTTCGACGATATGCAGATTTAATTTTGCAGCCCCAAATAACAGATCGAAATCGCCAAAGGGATCGAACTCCCCAAAATAGCTACGATTGGCACAAATTCGTAAATAATCCTCCCGCCACAATACTTTGGTACCGCACAAAGTATCTTTGATATTTTGTCCTAATAAAAATGAAAATACCAACGCAAAAAACTTATTTGCTAAGGTATTGAGCCAAGGCATTGCTGCTTGAGAGTAGGGATAAACCAATCGCGAACCATTGATGAATTCGCCTCTGCCACTGACGATCGCCTCCACAAAATTGACCAATTCTTCAGGCTGAACTGTCAAATCGGCATCTAAAATAATCAGAATATCCCCAGTGGCTCGATCAAATCCCAATCGCACCGCATCGCCTTTACCTTTGCCTGTTTGCTGGAATGCTTTGAGGATAAAATCACCCTGATATTCGCCGACTAAAGTTTGAATTTTAGCCCAAGTATCGTCTTGTGAATGACCTTCGACAAAAATGATTTCGGTCTGTTTGCCTAATTGGGGCAATCGCTCGATCGCCGCAGCGATATTGCCGGCTTCATTCCGCGCGGGAATAATTACACTGACAGTATAATCACTGGTTTTATGCCGATCAATCTGCTTGCGCGCGACAATATAATTAGTCAAACTGAAATGATTGATGATCGGCAGAGGACTGAGATAGCGATTGACAAAATTTGAGAAGATCGGGATATATTTGGGCAGGAGACACCGCCTGCCAATCTTGACAGATTGATAACCTGTAATATTCAATAAATTGAGTACATCATTCATCGACAACCAACTCTGCGGCGGCTGCGGACGGCGTTGTCCGATCTTTTCGGCGAGATGTAAAATTGGTTCCCACAGGAAGTTGTGAAAATCGATCGCAATTTTGGTGTGTGGGTGACAAAATTGCTGAAGATTTGTGAGTACCTGTTGGATATTAGTCAGATCTCCCAGTACTTCAGATAGGATAATATAGTCGAATTTGGTAGCGATTAAAGGATACTCCGTCCAGTTTTCTAGCTGGAGATCTTCTGCATCAAGACAATAAAAATTCAATTGTGGATGCTTAGCTTTGGCAAGATTGATGACCACAGATGAAAAGTCAATCCCGACACCTACTGACGGATCGATTTTGGCAAGTAAATCTCCCGTGCCACACCCAATTTCCAAAACTTTACTCCCAGCCGGAATCAAGAACTGGTGCAATCGATCGAGATCCTGATAGTAATAGCGATTGCGTCGTGCCCACCAATCTAGTTTTAGGGCGATGGCATCAAAATGTTTTTGAGTGCGCTCGGTAACTAGTCGATTGGACATAGATATTCCTCATAAATAATCGCGATCGAGCATATCATAGATTGTTAGGATTGATACTACAATTCTGGATGTTTGGCAATGTAATTTACTCGCGATCGCCAGACCTTTCGACCCAAAAAATCTGCCAATTCTTCAGGATAATTAACTGACTCTGGTAGAACAATTTTTAATCGTAACAATGCCGTCTGAACAGTTTCGATAAAACCCACGACGACATCTTGCGGCGTCAAATCTGCTAACAGAGGATTATCTGACTGCTGGAAAGGAACAATCTCCCAACCCATCTGACAAAAGCCATCATAAGCAATCGCGCAATTAGTACTGGCAAATTCACCGTATTTATCTTTGAGAATATAGACCTTCATATTTGAAAATTAAATTCAGTCTGTCAGTTCCTCAATCGATTATGACATACCTATAAAACTTCCAGTCTTTGCCAACTTAATTTACCATTGAGATCGCTACTCCATCGCAACAAATTCGCGGCTTGTCCCACATAATCTCCAGATAAACCGATTGCTCGACGTGGTGCGATTGTCGCTAGATTGATCGCCTCGCCGATATCGCAAACGCCCCACCGCACTAAATTTTGGACGCCAACTAAGAGCGATCGTGTCGTCCCAGAAAGCGTGCCATCTGCTAGTCTAGCCGTACCATCGATGACTTCAATTTCGCGATCGTCCCAGGGATACTTACCATCGGGCAAACCCAGCGGCGAGAGCGCATCGCTGACCAAAAATAAACCCTCACCATACCGACCTGCCCTAACTAGCACCTTCAACATCGCTGGATGAACGTGTTGCCCATCAGCAATAAAGCCGCATTTGACATGGGGCTGAGTCAAAGCCGCACCCAATAATCCTGGCTCTCGATGGTGCAATCCTGGCATTGCATTAAAAGCATGAGTCACCATTGAAGCCCCACCAGCAAACGCACTCTCAGCCTGGGCAAAATTGGCCTGGGAATGCCCCAAGCTCACAATGATACCCAAAGACCTCAGATGCGAAATAATCGTGCTTGTCTGGTCTAATTCTGGGGCTAGAGTGATAATGCGAATAATGTCAGTATATTTGCTGAGTATCTTAGTAACAAAATCTAACTCCAAAGGTAGTAGGTACGCTTGCGGATGTGCGCCCCGTTTTTGTGGATTCAGGAATGGCCCTTCGAGGTGAATGCCAGTTATTTGGGCGGTATTGGGCTGCTGCTGTGCCATGTATGCCGCAAAGACAGTTAGCGATCGATGGATATTCTCGATCGAAGTCGTGACGATTGTCGGTAAAAATTCATCTACACCTTGCGCCCACAAAAAATCACAGATCTGCTGCAATCGATTGTCATTCTGACAGGCTCCGCCAACGAGATCTGTCATTTGGACATCTGGAAACGCCAAACCCAACGCCCCATTGATCTGAAGATCTACCCCACCCAATGAAACCCAATCGCCATCGACGTCTATTGTTGGTAGATCGATCGTTATAGATGGTGCGATCGCCACAATCTGCTCATCTCTAATCACGATCTCGTGCAATCCCTCATAGCCAGGTATCTGAGCATTCGTAACTTTACAATCTTTCATCAGGGATTAGGAATATAGTTGATAGAGGTCAGCAGGCACTGTGTCTCTATACAACTATCAACTATCAACTATCAACTATCAACTATCAACTATCTATGACATCCCCATTAATCGGCATCATCATGGGCAGCGATTCCGATCTCCCAACCATGCAAGCCGCGATCGAAATCTGCGAACAATTCGACATCGCTCATGAAGTGGCGATCGTCTCCGCCCATCGCACCCCCGAACGGATGGTGGAATATGCTAAAACAGCTCGCACACGCGGCTTGAAAGTAATTATTGCCGGAGCGGGTGGAGCCGCTCATTTGCCAGGAATGGTGGCCGCGCTGACGCCACTACCCGTCATTGGCGTACCCGTTCAGACTAAAACATTACAAGGGATTGATTCGCTCTACTCGATCGTCCAGATGCCCGCAGGCATCCCCGTTGCGACAGTGGCGATCGGCAACGCGACTAATGCGGGCTTGTTAGCCGTCCAAATCTTGGCAATTAATCAGCCAGAATTACTCGATCGAGTCGAGTCCTACCGCCAGAGCTTACAAGCGATGGTTTTAGAAAAACAAGCCAAACTCGATCGAGTTGGTTATAAAAACTACTAAAAGATTACTGCGTAAAGAATAATCTTATTCTGGCTCCGATTTTAACAATCGATCTTATCTTGATACCTTAAGTGCATACATTAAGTGCGGTAAAACGTACTTTACAGGAGTTCATCGATAATGCTGAAGTCTAAATAAATGTATCTTACTATACAGAAATTTTGTATCTTCAAACACAAAATTATCCAACGACGATACATAGATTAGTCAATTAATTAGCTCTTACGTTACAAATACTCTGCTAAAGGATAGAACAAGTGTTCAAAAGAATTCTCCTTGTATGTTTGATGGCCACATGGCTGCTCAGTGGTCCCCTCATGGGCAATGCTCTAGCAGATCCAGTGAAGACCCCCGCAATGGATCTCGATGGGATTAACACTGGCGATACAGCCTGGATGCTAGTGTCTTCAGCGTTAGTATTACTAATGACTCCAGGACTGGCCTTTTTCTATGGCGGGTTGGTGCGTTCTAGGAACGTCCTCAACACCATGATGATGAGTCTAGTGCTCATGGCCGTTGTGGGTGTCACGTGGATCTTGTGGGGTTATAGTATTGCTTTCTCCCCCGATTCAGTGACGAAAGTGGGCGATGTCGTGACCATCAACACCAATCCAATCTTTGGTAACTTAAATTGGTTTGGTCTCAATGGCGTAGCATTCGATCGACCCGATCCCGTCGGCTATGCACCCACTATTCCGCACCAATTGTTCATGGTTTATCAGATGATGTTTGCCATCATCACTCCAGCCTTGATCTCTGGTGCGATCGTCGAACGGATGAGCTTCAAAGCCTATTTCTGGTTTGTGATCGTTTGGTCTACGTTGATTTATGCGCCCCTCGCTCACATGGTTTGGGGTAAAGGTTATCTGGGCGCGACACTAGGCGCGCTGGATTTTGCTGGCGGTACTGTAGTTCATATCAGTTCTGGTGTCTCGGCTGCTGTCGCAGCTTGGATGATCGGTGCGCGTAGAACCTACCCCAACCAACCAGCAGCACCGCACAATGTGCCGTATGTGCTGTTGGGTATTGGATTGCTATTCTTCGGCTGGTTCGGTTTCAACGGTGGTAGTGCTTTAGGTGCTAATGGTTTAGCTGTTACCGCATTTGTCACCACGGCTGTTTCTAGCTGTGCTGGCGGTTTGATGTGGATGATTCTAGAGTGGGTACTACGGACAAAACCTACTGCGGTAGGGATTGCGAGCGGTTTCTTAGCTGGCTTAGTTGGCATTACACCTGCGGCTGGTTTTGTGACTCCCTTGAGTGCGATTCTGATCGGGTTGATTACGGCTACTTGCTGCTTCTTTGCGGTCAGCCTCAGAGCCAAATTACAGTTCGATGATTCGCTCGATACATTCCCCGTTCACGGTGTGGGTGGTACTGTTGGCGGTCTGTTGACCGGGATCTTTGCAACCAAGTCTGTCAATGCTGCGGGTGCTGATGGTCTACTGTTTGGTGGTGGTCCTGACTTGTTAGGCAAGCAGATTGTAGCAACGATGATTACTTACGCGATCGCAGCGGCTGGTACCTTTATCATCATTAAAGTATTGAGCTTGGTGATGGATCTGCGTGTTAAACCCGAAGTCGAATACCAAGGTTTGGATATCAACGAGCATGGTGAAGAAGGCTACGGTGAAGAATTCGCTGCTGGTTTGAGTCTGGCTGAGAAAGAAGGCTAAGAAATTAGTGGATAGTTTGGTTTTGTTATTTTGGATAATAAACCGAACCGATCGAATTAGCTAACAAACTCACAAAATAAAGAGCCTTGAATTTTGATTATAGAAACCCGACTGCTTGAGAAGTCGGGTTTCTGCTTATTTGGACACTCTAACAAATCCAGGCACCCCAGAAATAGGGATTGCAAACACAACCGATCGCAAAGCAATAATCAATTTATTAGCTCAAGGATAATCGAAGTGAAAATAAGCAAAATCCATCATGTGGCAATAATTTGTTCTAATTATGAAGCCTCAAAAAAGTTTTATGTTGACATCTTGAAATTTTTGATCGTCACAGAGACTTATAGGCGCGATCGAGATTCGTACAAGCTCGATTTGAAAGTGTCCGATCACGACACAATCGAACTATTTTCATTTCCATCTCCACCGCTAAGACCGAGTAAGCCAGAAGCTTGCGGGCTGAGACATCTAGCTTTCGAGGTCGATAATATCGAAGAGAGTGTTGATTACTTGGTTTCCTGTGGAATCGAGGTTGAGCCAGTAAGAATCGACTTACTTACCGGTAAGAAATTTACATTTTTCAAAGATCCAGACGATCTACCATTGGAAGTATACGAAACTCAGGTCAAAATTTATAGTTAATTTTATCCTTAGTCTCCATAACTTTTCCAGTAGCAAACCAATTATCAAGTAATTGTTTGATTTCTGGTTCGCTCGGATGATATTTAGTTAAGACTGATTTGAGATACGTGTACAGAGTCGATCGCTTCTTGGGTCGGCTTTTGGGAATGGCGGCGGATAATTTGGCGATCGCGATGTCGGACAAGAAATCCTGAGAATAAGTTAATTCGGGATTACCAGACAGCACTTCCAAACTATCAATCCGCCGACAGGAAATGCCCCGTTTAGCCAGATGTTGGATCAGTGGATCGAAACCCCGATCGCGTGAAAGAATCACGTATTTAGAATTGGGCGATTGGAGACTAATTTGCCCTAGATAAAAGACAATATGAAAATCCAGGGCATTGGCACCACTGCCTTCGACCCCAATCCACTCGACAGCTTCGCCTAATAAATGCGCTTCTCTGACTAGCTCGAATGGAATTTTGACTTGAGCGCAGCCAACAAAAATAAAGATTTTGAGGTTGGGTTTTTGAAGATCTGTTAGTCTGACTTGAGTGACATTTTCATAGTCAATAAACAGAATTGTCGCTGGCTCATGTTTTTCGACTGCGAGGGAGTTCACCATCTAATTATCGATCGAGAGAAATTGCTGGTTGTCTGTTGTCATTGTCTAGATTTGCAGAGATCTCAAATCGCGCCGCAGCCGCCAACGAGTTTCGATGAGAGCTACTGATGAGTTCAGATTGCACCAGCTTACTTCTAGTTAACCCAAATTGAGGGAGTTAACTGGTACTTCATCCCAAGATGTGACTGTCCGCAGTCGCGCAATCCAACCGAGGCGGATTTGTTCGGGCGTGAGATTTTGCTGAAAAGATTCATGACAGTCTCTGGCTAATGCTTCACTCCGAGAAGCAATGCAGGCATACATCAAGCCGCCAGGATCTAATTGTTCGTTTACCCAAATCGTTAGCATTAATCTCGATCCTTGCTATATCGTATTCATCAAATTTTAATCAATTTGAGGCTTCATCGCAATCTCCGCCAGCGTTTCGGCACTCATCCGGCAGGTTTTCCAATCTGGTAATACCGTCGCTCCAAACCGTTGATAAAACTCGATCGCGTTTTGATTCCATTCCAGTACAGACCATTCCAACCGCCCACAACCGCGACTGTGCGCGATTTGGGCAACAAAGTTCATCAAAGCTTTGCCGACACCTTGACGGCGATATTCGGGCTGGACGAAGACATCTTCGAGGTGGATGCCTGGTTGGGTAAGAAAAGTAGAGTAGGTCGGAAAGAATAAGGCAAACCCGATCGGCAAATCGCCTAATTCAGCTACGATTGCCTCCGTATAAGGCCGTTCGCCAAATAAATGCGATCTCAATAGCTCGGTATTTCCCGTCACCCGATCGCTCAGTTTTTCATAAGCAGCCAATCCCCGAATTAAATCAAAAATAGCATCAACATCACTCTCTTGGGCAGGTCGAATCTTTAACATTTGGATAGTGGGTAGTGAGTTCGATAATTGGATGTTGGAATAATGTTTACTCAACAGCTTAGTAGCTATTTTTTGCTAGTTATACGCCGTTTGCGATCGATAACTCGATCGATCGCCTCTGCCCAGATAGCCATCACGCGATCGACCCCAAACCGATCGAGAATTTCGGGTGCAGCTTGGGCTAATTGCTGGCGTTTGGCCGGATCAGACATCAAAGCATCCAAGCCCGCTGCCAGGGCATCCACGTCCTCGGTTGCCACTAGCACACCATTGACCCCATCTTCAATAATGTCGCGCGGGCCGCTCAGACAGTCGGCAGCCAGCACGGGCAAACCACAGGCCATCGCCTCGCACAAAGCCATCGGAAATCCTTCAAATCGTGACGGCATCACAAATAAATCGGCTTGATGCAGATATTCTGGGACATTAGTGACTAAACCGGGCAGATGGACGCGATCGGTCAAATTTAATTGCGATCGTAATGCTTCTAGTTCCGCTCGCATCGGACCTTCGCCGAGGATGACGATCTGCCAGTCGGGATATTTTGCTTGGATGCGATCAAAAGCTTGGAGTAATAAATCGAAACCTTTTTGGGGATGGAGTCTGCCGATGGCAATCAGGCTTGGCACCTTCACCAGTCGCCCATCTGATGCTGCTGGCGGGGGCGTTGTCACCGGATTGGGCATGACCATCGACTGGTAGCCCTGTGCGGCTGGATAAAATGGCAAAGCATTTTGAGTCAATACCGTAACTAAATCGGCATAGCGATAAGTCACCTTCATGATAAATTGCCAGATTTTATTTTCAGTTGCCGCACCAGGATAAATATGTTCGCTGACAATTGTCGGAATATTTAAGCCCCAGCAGGCAAGAATAGCATACACATTGACAGCACTCATGAAACTGATAACTACATCAGGTCGATCGGCAACAATTTCCCAGCGTAATATTTTCACCCGCTGCCAGACATTGCCGATCGCATCGGTCGGACTAGTAGAATTTTTCGCAATGTTTAGGGGCTTAACCTTAATGCGAGGATCTAATTTATAAAATGATGGTTTAGTGGGTGCGACTAACATCATCAAAGTTACATCCCAACCCAGCTCGACCCAGTAGTTGGCAACGATCGACATAACTCTTTCTGCGCCGCCACCGCTTAATCCATAAATAACTAATGTAACTTTCATTAATCGTAGTCGCTCAAATGATGAAGTGAGTTAGATCCCTGTGAGTAATTAGTGGGGACTAATTACTCACAGGGATCTAACTCGCCAGAGATCCTCAGCTAGTTAAACACGAATTTGCCCCTACGCGCAAATACCTTTAATACTGAGAGATTCCTGCCCTCATAGTTCCCAGAAGTTACTACCAAATTTACGATTAACTTGAAAAACCATCGATTAATTGGGGATAGTACTCGATCGATGGGGCGCAACTAAACAATTGCCATTACTATCCGATAGTGCTAGCTATTGCAAATTAAAGCTAGCACGAACTTTGTCCATCCGCCAGCTCAATTTATGGGGATCTCCCACAGTCTAATCATTTGATGCCAACAATCCGAATACAATTTAACAGCTTGAGGAACGGGAGGCTCTGTGCGAAGGTATTTCTGAGTGGGATCGGTAACACAGACAGGAATTGCTCGCTCAAGCGCAATAAAGTCAGCGAAAACTTCAGTACGTAAAATCTACTGCCCAGATAGACCTCAATCCTTGAGAATCCAACTGCTCTGAATAAATTATGTAACTCTGACACAGTATACTCTTTCAGGTGAAAGCCCGTAGCTACTTCATCAAAATACATCGAAACGTCATGAGGACCAGTTAACTGATTCGGTGTGATACAAATATAACAACCGCCAGGAATCAAAGCGTTGTATATATTTTGAAGTTGTTCGGACGCATCATCAGGGTGAAGATGCTCCATTAGTTGATTGCTGTAAGCTACGTTGATACTCTGAGCTGGCAGCGGTACGCTACACCCATCAGAAATAATCAGGTGAAAATTAGCGGGGCTTTCCGATGCTTTGGTAATTTCTTCAGATACATCCAGCGCGTAAACTTGTTTCACCTGTTTAGCAACTTCGTACGAGAGCGCGCAATCTCCAGGTCCAATTTCCATAAAGGTGGCGTCCGCAGTTAAGAAACGCTCGAGCAATAGCATTTGCCACTTGACGGCTCGGGCTGTATCTTCAGGAGATGTTTTGGAAATTAATTGTGGATGATTAGGAACGCGCCGAAATAGTTCATTATACAGATCGGAATAGAGATAATATCTGTCCTGCTTAGATGCAGATTTCAACTTATGCGCTAATTCTATTTCGATCTCATAGTGGTCTCTGATTTCTTCTAGCGTTCGATTTTTGTCGTAACTTTGAATCGGCTTCATTCAGTGCCTCCTTCTTCAGTTTTACATCATGCTATAGCTTAATATTATGCCACATCTGTGGAGACACGTCGGAAATTTCTGAAGTATACATCTCTTTTATCGAGAATCTACATAAGCAATACACCGATTGACATCCAAGGCGATAAAATCGATATGATGCATTCCGATGTGATTGTGTGGCATGGTTGCTAGCTCAAATAGATAAGCATCGTTCGATTGGATTTGTGATTCTAGATACTCATCTTTAGTCAGTCGCTCGATCTGGATGGCTCTGACATTATGCCCATAAGTAACAGTACAATCTTGAGCAAACCGGATGAGGAGATCGTCAAGCTGTCGCATCCTACCTGCTGGCCGAGAAATTTCGAGACTATCTTTCACGATCGGACTCATGGGGTGCTCGACCCAATCACCATCTAAGCGATCGGCATAATACAATCTCATCGTATTGCAAGGCTCGCCATCTGCGGATTCTACACCCACAAATAGCCACCAGACATCATTGAAATTCAATATCGATGCATCGACAAATCGGCGACCGACTAAAATTTCGGACACAAATTCCCACTGTTCGGGAAATTTAGTTGCTTTGTATAATCGTACGGATTTTGCTGCACATGATTCCGGGATCATGTACCAATTAGATTCAAACTGGAATACATAGGGATAAGAAAGATGAAAATCTTCTGACAAAATAATGTGTTGATAATCCCAGCTATATCCATCTTTACTACTCGCAAAGGCAATTTCACCGCGTTGCTGCTTGTGATTGAAAATCTCGAAAAACATCAGCCAGTTATCTTGATCGCGAATCATAAATGGATCGGCGACAAACGATCCCAAAGTATCTGTGATATCTCTGCGGCTAAGTACTGGATTGCTGGCAACTAAGCTCGGCTGTAACTCCCGAACATTAGCACCTTCATAAATAGAGATCGACCAGTCCGATTGACGATCGATCCAGAGCAATTGATTTGCTAGCTTCACTGGCAATAGACCGATCCAGTAATTATAAATCGCGACAATCCCAGCTTTAATTTTTGACAAGCGCATTTAATTTCTGAATGAAAATACTGAGAAAATTGGTGGGAGCCTGCGCTGCCAGATACGATCTTTTCGATACTCGATCGACAACTTTTTCGATCTCCTGCGACCACATTGCCATGACTCGTTCTAATCCAAATCGATCGAGGATCTGGGCAGCGGCTTGCGCTAATTGCTGCCGTTTGGCAGGATCGGACATCAACGCATCCAATCCTGCGGCCAGTGCCTCTACATTTTCTGTTGCCACCAATAGACCATTGACGCCATCTTCGATAATATCGCGAGGGCCGCTCAGGCAGTCAGCAGCCAGTACTGGCAAACCAGCAACCATCGCCTCGCACAATGCCATCGGAAAGCCTTCGACGCGAGAGGGCAGCACAAAGAGCGCGGCTTGATGCAGATAGTCTGGCACATTGTGGACAGCCCCAGGGAGGTGGACGCGATCGGTCAGTTGCAGTTGCGATCGTAAATCTTCCAATTCCGCGCGGATTTCACCCTCGCCCAAAATCGTTAACTGCCAATCGGGGTGGCGATCGTGAATTTGATGGAAAGCTTTCAGCAACAGATCGAAGCCTTTTCGAGGC
>NZ_JANNDR010000133.1:0-14703 GCF_031378165.1 Chamaesiphon sp. OTE_75_metabat_556 | reverse complement strand
CATGGCTTGAAACTTAGCTGCCGCTGATTTGCGTAAGCGATAACCACTACCGATCGAGACTAATTCGGCATCGGGAGCTTCAGTATAGGAGAGATGATTGAGGACGTTATCGGCAGTCGGCGAATTGTTGTCAGTAGGTGTAGTTGCCGCAATAGGATCGCTCGTGCTAGCGATCGCCGGTGTTGTGGGCTGGGCGGCACGAGGCAGATTCAACCACATCATCGTCCCGCCACCAGCGACTAATAGTCCCACCAGTCCGGCAACAATGCCCATTAATGGTATTCCTGGGGTGACAACACTGCTAATATCATTCGATCGAGTTTTGCTGCCATCCCGCAAGGCTGCTGGGATGTCTTCGGCTTTTCCTAGATGAGCCGATTTATCTGCTGGTCTAGACCGATTGGACTTACTCAACTGTTGCTCCCTGTTGCGACGACTATATTGCATCTTGACATGATAGCTGATGACTACCGCGAAAAGATGTTCGAGAGTTGGATCTCTTAATTTCTAGTATTCCCAGGGTTGGCAGGTTTCGATCGGGGAGACGGGGAGACGGGGGGACGGGGAGACTGGGAGACTGGGAGACTGGGAGTTTGGAAAGAAGAATCATATTCTAAATCAACAACTCTAATTTTTCCTCAATCGACTTTCCCCGTCCCCTCGTCCCCAAGTCCCCTCGTCTACCTCCCGCCGATCGATTGAAGTGCCACAATCAAATCTGCGGCAGTCTGATAACGATCGCGTGCGCGCCGCTGGGTGATTCGATCGATTAGTGCTTGCAGTTGCGGTGAAATCGTGGGGATCGCAGCGAGATTAAACCGATAGCCGTCTGGGGTTAATTCGATAAAATCCGCCGGATTGCGGCCGGTGAGTAAGAAAATCAAGGTCGGACCGATCGCATACAAATCTGACTGGGTGCAGGGCTGACCGTTGTTTTGTTCTGGTGCCATATAGTCGGGCGCGCCGATTTTGGTACCGCCAAGGGTGCCGATTTCTTTGACTGCTCCAAAATCGAGTAAAAATATCCGTCGATCGATCGTTCGTACGAGAATATTGGCAGGTTTGACATCGCGGTGAATCAGCGGCGGCTGTTGTTGGTGAATATAGCCCAAAATCTCGCACAATTGCACCATCCAGTCGATCGCCTGCGAGAGCGAAATTTTTCCCCGCTCCATCACATATACATCCAAATCTTGGCCGTGGACTAGCTCCATCGCGAGATATTTTCGGCCAGCAGCGACGAAGAAATCGTAATACTGGGGAATGCCTGGATGGTGCAGACTATGGAGAATTTTGGCTTCGCGTTCAAATAGTTCCTGGGCTTTGGGGATCAGTGCCATATCGGCATTCATTTCTTTGAGTACCAGCAATTTAGTCTCATCCCAGGCTAAATAAGTCGTACCCATGCCGCCCTGCCCCAAGGGTTTGAGGACTTGATACTGGTGAATCTGCTGGATGACTTTGACGGGCTGGCCGCAGTGAGTACAAAATAAGGTATTTGGAGGATTGTCTAGGTGCTGACATTTGACTGGCGCGACTATTAGCGGGGGGACAATCTGCTCGACATCCAGACGCACGAGCAAAAACACCCGCTCTTGGGCAAATTGAATCCGATCGCCATCAGTCAAGAGGACGCGATCGATCGACAAACCGTTGACGAGCGTGCCATTGGCACTATGGTTGCTCAATTCCCAATAGCCACCGCCATGACGCAGACTGGTAAAGGAAATCGTTGCCTGTAGCCGCGAAATTGAGGGCTGATCGATGACCACTTGCTGTTCTGGCGATCGACCGATGTGAATCGGTGCGGGTGGACTAAATTGCCACTGCTGTAAGCTGTGACTTTGGCCTTCCTTCCACACCGAAATTTGAATACTTTTCATGCAACTAGCCGCAACTTAATTGCATCCTAATTACGTGCCGACCGTGGTGTCAAGAGCAACCGCCAATCCATGACATACGCACGCGCATCGCTATAGATCGGGCTGCGTCGACCGATCGTTGCGGCTAAGTCGATCGCGGTCGAAATTTTACCTTCACGATAAATGGCGATCGCCCGTGCGAGGGTGCGCCGATCGGCAATTTCCTGCAATTCAAATCGCCAGTAGCGTGCCTCCGTTTGTGCTTCAGCATAGAGCGATCGACCGGGGGCGATCCGATTGGCAATCTCGATTGCTTGGGACAGATGACCTTGGCTGGCCGTGGATAGGGCATTTAGCAAAATCGGGCGATCTTCGATCGTCTGAATTTTTTCAGTCCAGCCACCTACCGCTTCAGTAATCTCTTCACCCAAGGGGCGATCTTTGCCAACTTTTCCAGCCAGCTTCACCGCCGCTTTGAGATTGACTAGAGTCTCACCCCGACTGATGATTTGCCTAGCCTTAGCGAGGATGACCCGATTATCGATCGTTTCGATCTGGCGGCTCCAATTGGCAATATCGCTCTGAATGGTTTTTCCAGCTTCACTATCGGCAGGAACTTGCTTGGCAGTATCGATCGCCATTGCCAAAGTCGCTGGTTGTTGGAAGCTGGCGATCGTTTTCGCCCATTGGAGTTGGGTTTGCTGTTTGAGCATTCCTTGCCATTGCGATCGTTGCGTCCGTGCCAAAGTATAGATCGAGCTGGTTTTGGGGATTTTTTTGACTTGGGAGATCGCATCCATCATCGCCAGGGTGTGGCGTTTGCCCGCCCAGACGTGCGCTTGATTGAGCTTGACCCAATCTTGAGCTTCCTGATAGACCGAGACATCTTGAGGGATTTTTTGGACGATCGCGATCGCCCCGTTAAAGTTCTGCGCTTTGTAGGCACCGATACTCAACTGCACCAGATGCTTGCTCCATTTACTCCGCAAGGCTTGACCATCGTGATACACGTAAGTTGTAGGGTCGATTTGGTTGGCCAGTTTCATCGCGGTGACGATCGGTTCTGGCTGACTTGGCAATGGTGCCTCAACTACCTTATCTTTATCTTTGCCATTTTTACTAGCTGCGGCTTTGACGGCTAATTCCATTCGCCGAGCGCGTTCGGCATAGCTGTCACTTTCTTTGCCAATCAGGGCATCTTTGGCTTCTTGGAGCTGCTCCCAAGCATCGCGCTCTTTGGCCAGCTTGGAAGCCATTTGGTCGTGCTTGTATGCACTCCAATAGTTACCGCGCATCCGCTGGACTGATTGCAGGATCGCAAAAGCTTCACCCCAATCGCCAGTTTTCATCGCGGTGGTAAATTTCCGATCGATCTTCGTACTATCTTGAGCTTGGATCGACCATTTGGCAATTGTTTCTTGAGCCAGATCGTAGCTAGGACTAGTAATCGGGATGATCTTGAGCGTTGTGATCGCTTGCGTGATGTTACCTTCATTGAGCTGCTTGCGACCGATGCGGATCGAGTCTTCCGACCAAGATTTGAGCAACCGTTGGGATTCGCGATAGAGCGGGTGACGATCGGTCCAGTCTTTGACTAGTTCGATCGCCGCGCGTAACTTGGGTAATTCTTTAGTCTCGGCACCTACTTGCGCGCAAAACAAGCGTTCGCCATCGGTAGAAATTGGCGCGATCCCTTGACAACTGGGCGTTGGCGGTACGGCAATTAGTAACAAATAACTCGTAATCCCCGTGCCGCCGACCATTGCCGCCAACACTGCCCAAAATGCCGACCACGGATCGACAGTCACAGTAGGGAGATTGAGCTTACTAATCGGCGCGATCGCTTCGCTAAACAAATCCCGAGCGGGAATGTTACTAATTGCTACCACTTCAGCCGGATTGCTCTCGTCGCTCTCTGGCTCCGATTCCACTGGTGACGAGGCCGCGTCTCCTGGCTGGGGTGGGATTTGGTTGCTCCGTCTTCTAGATTGGAATCTTCTCCAGACTGCATTCAACTGCGTTTCCAGCCCCGATCGCTTACTACTTTGCATACTCGCCTCTTCAAATAAATATTAATTCTTAAATGTGTGATGAACAGATATTTTTTATAGTTATCAATCTTAGTTGCTGTGCCGACCACATCGCGCGATAACTATTTGCATCCTCAAAGATCAAGGTATCGAAAGTTACAAAAAATTCGCGTTTTGACCGTATTCACACCACTCGGTCGAACATAAATTTGTTTTACTTACCTTATCTTAATTATGTGTCCAGATCGTCGATTGCCAAAAATCGAACGATGGCTCGATGCTGATGACGACCTCAACCAGCTTATTGTTCGTGACAATTCGATATTGCCAGATCTTGGATAGCTTTGAGATCATAATTCGATGATAGGATCGAGATTGCGCGGCGATCGAGCATAGACTTAGAACAAACCCTCTCAGATTTTACCATTGCTAGCGATCTTTCAAACTACTTTTAGTAACAAAAGATGACTTGCCATTCGTCAAACTGAAGACAACTATTAAAACATGACAACTATTAGCATTAGCAATCGCGAGATTCTCAGCTTAGACTTAACGACGATCGTCGCCCCGATTGATCGGTGGTTAACGACCGATCCCAAACAATTTAATCTAGACCTAAAACTAGCGATCGACTACCACCAAGATCCCCAAGACCCCCGTGAACTCTCCGAAATCCCCGAAGTGCGGTTGTGGTTTATCCGCCTGGATGCCGTTCACCCTTATTTACCGCTGATCTTAGATTGGCAAGCCGGAGAACTCGCTCGTTATGTCGCAATGCTAGTTCCCCACCAATTTAGCCGCAAAGACGGCATTCAATACAATCCTGAAGCCTTAGAAATCTGGGTGATGCATCGCGTATTTTTGCTCACCGATTGGCTCGATCGTCAGCAAATTGTCGATCGATCCCGCCTGAAATTTATGACCCAAATGTTAGGTTATGAACTAGATGACGGGTTATTTCAATTGTTAGAGGGATAAAGCCAGCCCCAAAACAGGTAATAATCCCCTAAAGCCTAAAACCTAAAACCTAAAACCTAAAACCTAACGTATGAAAGCCCAAGTATTTCGCGGCGTCAATCAACTCAGCTATGAAGATATCCCCGTCCCCGAACTTGCTGCTGACGAAGTCCTCGTCAAAGTAAAGGTGGTTGGTTTGTGTCAGTCAGACATCAAAAAAATTCTCTACCCACTCTACGCACCACCCCGCATTTTCGGGCATGAAACTGCTGGAGTTATCGATCGAGTCGGTGCGGATGTTACAGATTGGCAAGTCGGACAACGAGTAGTCGTGATGCACCATATTCCCTGTATGCACTGTGGCTACTGTCTGCACGAAAATTACTCCATGTGTGACACCTACAAAAATGTTACGACCACCGCCGGATTTACCCCCAGTGGTGGCGGCTTCGCTGAATACGTCAAAGTACCCGGGCATATCGTCCGCAATGGCGGCTTAATCCCCATTCCCGATCGCGTCACCGACGAACAAGCCAGTTTTGTCGAGCCGACTAATTGCTGTCTCAAAGCCGTCAAAAAAGCCAATATCCAAGCTGGCGATACCGTCCTAATTACTGGGGCTGGCCCGATCGGGTTAATGTTTATCATGCTCGTCCAGCATTTTGGGGCTAGAGCCATCTCGACTGACTTAATCCCTACTAGGGTCGAAAAAGCTCTCGCCGTCGGCGCAGAAGCCGCCTTCGATGCCCGCGATCCCGATCTGACCGCCAAAATCCACGCCTTAACTGGCGGGATGGGTGTCGATACGGCGATCCTCGCCGTCCCCAGCGACAAAGCCTTTTTTCAAGCCTTAGATTGCACCCGTAAAGGTGGCAAAATCTTGTTTTTTGCTGAGTTTCCCGACGAGTTAGAGATTCCGATTAATCCGAATGTCTTGTATCGCCGCGAAATCGATTTGATGGGCAGTTATAGTTCATCATTCAAGGTTCAAGCTCTATCAGCAGATCTAGTCTTCAATCACAAAATTGATGTCGATGCTTTGATTAGCGATCGCTACCATCTCAAAGATTTAGATAAAGCAGTGGCGCAAGCAACTAAACCAACTGCCGAAACTTATAAAATCTTGTTATATAACGATTAGTTAGTTTCAGCATTCGCCCACATGCTTAGTTAGATGAATGGCGATAAGTTAAAGCAACTGCTTTAAACTTTGGCAAGTATAACTCTGCTTGTTTATCGCCTACCATGCCCACCATCAATGTATAACCACCAGATTTGGGGAATAGCATCACCTGATATATTTTCAGGGGTGCTTTGGTCTTGAGATCGCGAGCATTGGCGGTTATTTCCCAACCAGGAAGATTATCGATCGAGATCTCATTAGTTGTTGTTACTTTTTCAATCTCAATCTGTGGATAGTTAGACAACCGTTGCTGTGCGAATGATTTTCGATCTCCAACCGGAACGGCTCCGAGTGATGGCGTCACGATTAATAGCGGATCGGTAATTACCGACGAGCTGGGCACATTGCCGTCTTTGGTAAACGCTGCTGCCTTACCAAAAGCGGTGATTTTTGTGACTCTCACCAAGCCTTCTACCGCTGCAACTGTAAATGGTAGTGATGAAACAGCGGGAGCGGCGATCTTGCTAGGTACAACTGCCAGCACGACTCTTTTGAGATTCTCACTCAATTTCGGCGCATTGTCGATCAGGAAGGTAGCGGTAATAACCTTCGTGTCTTGCTCGTTACCAAACACCAAGATCCACTTCAGGAATTTTTGACCGTAAGCTGACTGCGAAACATTCAATAACAATCCCGGCTGGTTATCGATTGTGATCGATCGCTTGGAGATTAGCTCCATGCCTCTAGTTGCCAGCGTACTTTTATTAAATCCTTTGGTAACTGCTGCAAATGGCCCCGGTATTTTCGACAGCATCACTGATGATGTGGTGTCAGCTTGCTCGAATCCATAAAATGATGTTGCTTTAGTAAATCCGCTCGGCTGGGGAATGGCCAACCCAACTTCGGGAAAATCGACTAGATTTGGTTGTTTCGATAGGAGCAAACGGTTGGCAAATTGACTCTCGGCTGGGCGAAATCTAGATTCAGCGACACCAGGCATTTGTAAGCAGTTTATAGATCCGATCGAGGTCGCGATCGCGATCGAAATTAACAATTGATGTCTCATCACCAGATCGAGTCCAATAAATACTGGCACCAGTATACAGATGTTCGCCTATCGATCGATCTGGATCGCCAAGATGAAGCTGGAAATTGACGGGAAAGCGGGACTTTGAGCACTGCCTCAGTTGAGGAGATTAAAGCCGAGCGGCATCTCGATCGCGACACATTGCCAGAGTGCTATAGAGGTGAAAAGCTCGATCCCAGAGACTATCGGCGCGCCGCAATAATTCCAGATGGGGATCGATTCGTTGCAGTAGTTCTGGATAACCGATCGCTGTTTCGGCAAACGGGTTAAAATTGCTCTGGGTCTGATGTGCGGAAATTTGTTCGGTAATTTGGGAGATCAAATTTTTCCAGTTGTCGCGGCTCGTTGTCGGAATGCGTTGCCCATTGAGCAATCCCCCCAAATCTGCACTCGTGCGCGCGCTCGGCTCGCTCGTGAGTGAATGGCGATTTTGGGTAATTAACTGCTTGTAGTCACAAAAATCATACGTCTGCGCGCAAAGTCGGAAGATCGTGCGCCGATCGCGTAATTGGATGTCGCAGATGTTGACGTAGTCAAGAATTTTGGATTTGCGATGCGTGCGATTGCGGCCATCGATTTCCATCACCTCTTCAAAAATTGGGAGCATTCCCGTCACGATCTGGGTAACTTCCGACCAGTCAAAATTAAATGTCCGCAGCTCAGATCGATCATCCGTACAGACAATCGTCGCTTGCGGGTGAAAAGATTTTAAATGGTTGACCTGAAACACAAATACTTGCTGCGTATCTTGTTGCGAGACACAAAAGCAGGGGATTTCGGCTTTGAGGAGGCGATCTCGTAAAAAGTTTAATTGACCCATCTGTCCGACCCGGTACAGTCGCCACCCCCGACTGGGGAGTTGCAATCTGGCACTATACGGATCGAGATTCATAATCGTCGCAAACTGCTTGAACGTCGCTTGCTTGTGGTCGGCGGACATCGGTTCTAGTACCAAAAATCCTGGTTCGATCCGATCTTCAATGCCAGCTTGGGCGATCGCGAGTTCGTTGGCTTGGTTTTGGGCTTGGATCTGCTCGATCCGCTCGATCCCTTTGCGTGCCTCCGCTATAATCTTGGGATTGACCGCCTGTTGGATCGCTAATCGATAACCTGGCAGTGCCTCATCGAGTCGATCGGTTGCTTCTTGCAATTTTGCCGCGTAAAGTTGAACTTGGGGATCGTCTGGTCGCTCGGCACTGAGCATCGCAATCAGCTTGGCAGCAGTATGATAGTCCTGACGATCGAGTGCATCAGCAGCTTGCTCTAACATAGATGGGGAGAAAATTAGTTGCAGTGATTAGTCTGGTGAAAGTCATCAGGGGTTAGCTGGCGATTCGCATCCACATTCACCTAACTTAGGATGCCCCTGTTCAGTCGGCTAATTTAAATCCGGCTTAGTCTTTTTCACTCCCCGCTGTCTTGAAAAGGTGCTCTACTTGCGGAGTTCGTCCGGTCGGGTTTCCCGACCATGGAACGAACCCAAGCGGGGGAAACCCATGTTCCCGCACTTTTCGCTCCCAGCTCCCAACACCCAACTCCCAACTCCCAACTCCCAACGCTCATGCCTCCAGCATCATCGATCGCCAGCCACTACACCATCATTGGATTACTACTCGGTTTTGCGATCGCCCATAGCGGCCTCGCCGCGTTGCGCCCCTGGGCGGAAACAAAAATCGGCGCGCGGTTATATCGAGTTATATTCGCATTAGTGAGTATTCCTTTTGCGACTATTCTGATTATTTATTTTTTCAATCATCGCTACGATGGATGGCAACTATGGCAAGTCCAGGGGACGCCATGGGTTACGCCCCAAGTTTGGATATAGACATATATCTCGTATAAATTTCTCTATCCAGCAACATTCAATCTCCTGGAAATCGCCGCCGTTTTCAAACCCCAAGTCCGCATCTATGAGACTGGCATCATGCGGATTACGCGACATCCCCAAATGGTCGGGCAGTTAATTTGGTGTGTTGCCCATACCCTCTGGATCGGGACGACATTTACCTTGGTGACATCGATCGGGCTGATGTTGCACCATTTATTTGCCGTCTGGCATGGCGATCGTCGCCTCGGTCAGCGGTATGGAGCTGAATTTGCAGCCGTTAAAGCCAGAACCTCGATCGTGCCGTTTGCGGCGGTGTTAGACGGCAGACAGACGCTGCAACTATCCGAGTTTCTACGTCCGGCGTATGTGGGCGTTATTGCCTTTGTGATGTTATTTTGGTGGGGGCATCCATGGTTGATTCAGACCACAGCACGAGTATTATTTTAAAGGCTCGATCTGTTGCTAGCAGATTAGTAGATCGGCTATTTCCCCACAATTAGCCCATTATTCCCTCGATCCCTACGCTTTATTCCTCGATCCCTATACCCAAATCGGGTGAATTAGCGTTACCATAATTAGCTATATAACAAAAAAAATTAATATTCAACCGACCCCCCTTTATGATCCATTCCGTAACAGATCTGAATTTTAAGGAACAGGTTCTTTTGTCATCTATTCCCGTGCTGGTCAACTTTGAAGCACCTTGGTGTGGACTTTGTAAGTTGATTCAGCCGACACTGATTCAGTATCACGCTCGCTGGGACGAGCAGATTAAACTAGTGAATATTAATGCAGATGATAATCTGAAATTAGCTAGTACTTATAAACTAAAAACATTACCCACTTTAATTTTATTTACCAATGGTAGGGTTGCCGATCGATTAGAGGGCTTTACGAGTCGGGACGGACTGCGAAACAATTTGGATCGGATGACCAGAACTGCTACCCGGCACTGGCAAATTGACGATCGTGGTACGCCGATTCAGATCGATTGGCGATTGGTGGCCATGGAATAGTTAGTTGATATCGTTGTGATCAAGACAGGGCTTGAGACATCCAGCCCCCATCACAACTCACTTCAAGCTGTGAGCTGACAAACTCCTGGTTTTTGGTAAGACTGTAGCTGGTAGATCGGATGAGATTCCAGCTACAGTCTAAATAATTAAAAGAGGATCGCTAAATCCGCAATCAAGATCGGTCTAATTGTCTTTAAGCTTACTTTTGACCGTAGCTTCGCGCTTGAACTGTTGTTTGCGTAGACTATCAATGCGTTGGTCTACTTGTTGTTGCAACTCGATCCGATCAACTCGCTTGCCATATATTTTCAGATACTTGATCGCGTCTTCCGTATTTCCATCAGCTTCCTTGAGTCTCGCTAATGCCAGATAATCTTGGGTTGCGACCATCGGGGCGATGTCATTGTAACTTTTGATCAGTTGGGGTACGGCGATCGTGATCAAGAATACTAAAAAGATCAAAGATATTTTAGCATCTGGTTTAGTTGACTCCACTAAATACATAGTCAAGGTGAATAGTAGCACCATCACCACTAACATAAAAATCAAGTGTGGATCTTGTAACAACAAGCCAGATACCTGTTCTATATCCGCGTGATTTCGGCCGATCGTGTATCCGACTAATGCTGTGGTAGTAGGTAATGTAAATTGCCGCAGACCCGAACCTTTGCCACTGAGATGAAAAATCAGCGACAAAATACTGGCAATACTTGCAGCGAAATTCCAGGTAGTCATGTTGTTTGTGCACCCCAGTTTTTCGTTAATATAATTAACGATTGACCGTTAAGATTGGTTAGATATCGCGAGTAATATTAGCACGCATTGGTCGATAGTGTCTGTTAGCAAAATGCGATCTGCTAACCCTGTTTCCGCAACAGTGGTGCGGCTGCCAGTAGCTCCTGGGTATATGGGTGTTGCGGATTGCTAAAAATCGACTGAGTGTCGCCCATTTCAACGATTTGACCGCGATTCATCACTGCAATTCGATCGCACAGAAATCTCGCCAGCCAGAGGTCATGAGTGATAAATAAATAAGTCAGATTATCTTCGCGTTTGAGTTCGAGCATCAAGTCTAGCACTTCGGACTGGATGGTCGCATCTAACATGCTGACTGGTTCGTCACAAATCACTAATTTGGGCTTGGTAATCAGTGCGCGCGCAATCCCGACCCGTTGCTGTTGGCCGCCAGAGAGTTGGTTGGGATATCTGTCAAAGTATTCCGCTGCCGGATTCAGCCCTACACGTTCGAGCATGGCGAGCACTTGTGCTCTGGTCGCGGCAGGGGTGGCATTGAGCGCGTGAATATTCAGGGGGTCGGCCACACTTTCCCCTACAGTCATCATCGGATTGAGCGACGCGCTAGGATCTTGGAAGATCATCTGCATGTCCCGCCGTCTGGCACGCATGGCTGTCGGCGATAATCCGGTGAGTTCTTCACCATCGAAGGTAACTTTACCGCCAGTTGCCGGAATTAATTGCAGGATCGTCCGCGAGAGGGTACTTTTGCCACACCCAGATTCGCCGACCAAGCCAAAGATTTCGCCTTCGTAGAGTTCGAGCTGGATATTGTCTACCGCCTTGACGATTTTGGTCTGGGCGTTGGTAAATAGCCGCTCTAAGAAGCTAGTTTCGATCGTGTAATGTTTCTGGAGTCGATCGACCGTCAGGATCGGCACATGTTGTTTAATCAGTGCATTAGGGCGCGGGTCAACTTGCGCGTCAAAACTGTCCTGCTGCTCCTGGTTGGTCTGAATGTGTAAGGCGGCACGCAATAAAGTTTGGGTGTATTCCGCTTGGGGATTGCCAAAAATCTGTTCGACAGTCCCTTCTTCTTCTTTGCGCCCTTTGTTCATCACCACGATTCGATCGCAATAAGTGGCAATCGTCGCCAGATCGTGAGAAATCAGCAATAATCCCATCTGCCGCTCGGCACACAACCGCGTCAATTCTTGGAGAATTTCGGCAGAGACGCGGACATCGAGACTCGTCGTCGGCTCGTCGGCAATTATCAGCTTGGGATCGAGCAGCAAAGCTAATGCGATCGCCACCCGCTGGCGCATTCCCCCGCTGAATTCGTGGGGATACTGACTCCAGCGGTCTGGCTCGATTTTGACGGCGGCTAGGGTGTCTAATGCGCGGCGTTTGGCTTGTTGCTTGGTAAGTTGTGGTTCGTGGGCTTGGAGAGTTTCCAGACAATGATTGCCGATGGTCATCAGCGGATCGAGTCGTGTCATCGGATCTTGGAAGATCAAGCCCACATCTTCACCCCGAAATCGCCGCATCTCTTCAGGAGCCAGATCGGGCACGGATCGACCCTCAAATAAGATCTGCCCAGCAATCCGCGACTGGGGCGGCAACAAGCGCATGATGGCCTTGCCCAGCGTCGATTTACCGCAGCCCGATTCGCCGACAAAGCCGATTTTTTCACCCGCAGCTAGTTGAAACGAGACATCTTCAATCGCATTGACAGACTGTTGGCTCGATGCTGATTGGGGGTATGTGACCCAGAGATTACGAACTTCTAGTAGGGGTTGGGGCATGTGGGTTGGGAGTGGGGTGGGGGACTGGGGGACTGGGGGATTATTCAAACATCAATCACTATTCACTATTCACTATTCACTATTCACTATTCACTATTCACTATTCACTATTCACTATTCACTATTCACTACCCTCTACCCTCTACCCTCTACCTAAAGCCTAAAGCCTAACTCTTATCTCGATCGAATCGCCGCATCAAATAAGCCGCAGCAAAGTCGCCATTGGGATGTTTGACGAGAATCTCGGCCAGATCGAAGACACGTTGTGCCATCTCGACACCGACTTTATCGATCACAGCTTGACGTTCGAGGGCATTCATGTGACTGGCACGGGCTTGGGCTTGCCAGCCGCCAGAAAAAATCTGGGTGATATTGGTATGGAGCTGCAATCGTTCGAGCACGTCCCACTCGCCTCGATCGCACCAAATCCCCCCACAAGCTAGACAATGTTCGACGTAGAAGGGTTGCTTGAGGGAAATTTTGCCTCTAGCCATAATCGATCTACATTCTGGACAATTGGCTGCTTTAGTATCGTAAGGGCTGGGACTATAGTGCAGATCGTAATTTTGGAGGATGGCATCATGACTAGAAGGGATCGCGGGACGCTCCGATCTCCAGGCTTGATACATCCGCCCCGGAATCCATTCACCGTCGCATTCTGGACAATGTTTTGTCAGCAGCAGATCGCTGAGAATCCCATTTGCCAACTCAGATCTACATTTAGGACAATCCATCTTTAAAAAAATCAGTTGCTAGTTGCTAGTCGGGACGAGCGCGGTGGCGGTTCCCATCTCGGTTGGAAGCCTTCACAGTTAGCTTCAGGCTGGTGATGTCAACCTCCAGTTTAATCTTCTCAAGTCAAATGTTGACATCAGAAGCCGCCACTTATGGTTGAGATCGCCAAATCTCGATCGCTGATTGGCAATATTGTAATAACAGGTTGACTTTATCCTGATAAGCCTGACGGCGGGGCTGACTGGTAGTCGGATGGCGAGCGGCAGCCATCAACATCACATCGATCGGTAGCAACCGGAACAGCCGATGGCTTTCGGTTACATACGATCGCATTTTACCAGCGATAGGAGCTGGGATTGCGTCGAGATCCTGCCCCAGCAACACCGACTCAAAAAACTCGATCGTCGCATTGAGACTCACCTTTAATTGGGCAGGCGATTCGGTAGGCAAGTTGGTAAGGTGGGTATATAGTTGCTGCCACATTAAAATCTGTGCCGACGGTAACATAAAAAATTCAGATAGAATAGAATATCATGTAAATAATTTTACACTTCATTTTATAGATCGAACCGCTACACGATCGGCTGTCGTTGTAAGTAAATTTTCACTACACTCAGATGATCCAGCAAGCTCAACATCGAGCGACACACCCAGTCGGGTCTGATAAATCGACGATCGAGAGATCGCAGCTACAACGATGATCGAGAGATCGGTGCATCGACTTGATCGAGTCATTACATCAAACCGTGAATTGGAAATGGTTTGGACGATCGCTCTTTAAATATTAAATATTGTTTTATCCTACCTTTGTTGAGCTATGACTACTCCGATCTCGATTTCTGCTGATAGTGTTACCGACTTAGCGATCACTGATGACTCAGGTCTGCCAGTGTACAGTTGTGACATTCCCGATTGGTTACAACAGTGTTTAGCTGAGGTACCGACTGCCGATATCCCCATCAATACCGATCGTCAATTAATCAAGAATGCCTTTAAATTTGCCTACGAATTACATGGCGATCAAAAACGCAAATCCGGCGAACCATATATCTGTCACCCAATCGCCGTAGCAGGATTACTGCGAGATTTAGGTGGTGGTGCGGCGATGATTGCCGCTGGATTTTTGCATGATGTGGTCGAAGATACGCCAATCACGATCGACGGGATCGAGTCTCGATTCGGTCAAGAAACCGCACATTTAGTCGAAGGTGTCACCAAGCTGTCTAAGTTTGAATTTTCCAGCAAAAAAGAGCAACAAGCCGAAAATTTTCGGCGGATGTTTATTGCGATGGCGCAGGACATTCGCGTGATCGTGGTCAAGTTAGCAGATCGAGTGCATAATATGCGAACCCTCGATCATTTACGCCCCGAACGACAGCAAGCAATATCGCAAGAAACTCGCGATATTTTTGCACCATTAGCAGACAGATTGGGCTTAGGTCGCATCAAATGGGAACTAGAAGATCTCTCATTCAAATATATCGAAGCTGAAGATTATCGACGAATCCAAGACCTAGTTGCCGAG
>NZ_JANNDR010000125.1:0-3487 GCF_031378165.1 Chamaesiphon sp. OTE_75_metabat_556 | reverse complement strand
CGTTCCCGTAATTTGGGGACGGTGTAGTGGTTGGTACCGCCAGCTAGTTGCACGTAGCCAGGGAGATGAGCCGCCAAGACTTTCTCACCCAATTTGATGGCTGCATGAGTCGTCCCCGCGCCAATATCCCCACTCATCGGTCTACCATCGGTTTGCCAGATGAGCTGAAACGGCAGTGGGTGGGATGTGTAAGTCGCCGCAATCGTAGCGTAGATCGATCGCAGGTATGAGATTAATTCATCACTATCGGGACAACTAATCGCTAGCAATTTGAGGTGGTGAGCTACAGGAGCTAGCACGCTCCACAACTGCCGAAAGTCGTCTAAATGACCCGTCTGAGTATGAATTTCGATCGCGTCGATCCCACCTGCGGCTGTGAGATACGGGAGGATACTACTCGGCGTCGCCGCCCGATCGCGCGTGGTAATCAAGCCCAACGGACAAATCGGCAAGCACCGACCGCAGCCATAGCACCGACTATCGATGACGCCATCAAGATCGATGGCATCAGCCGGACAAATCCGCTCGCACGGACGCAGACAATCAGTCGGACACTGTGACGGGTCAAATTCTGCTTTGCGAAAATGGGGATCTACACCATCATTTAAACTCACCATCAATAATGGCGCACCGTGAGTCGGATATCGCCGATCTTGACTTGTGGCTGCTAATTTTTGGGCGATCCCGATCCCGTCTTTTGCTGCGGTAATTACCGCCAAATCGGCAGCGACATCGATACAATCAGCTCCCGCTAATGTATAAGCGATCGCCAGATTGCGGATGGCTGGTAGATGCCCAAAGCTAGCCCCACAGATGAGTTTGAACCATGTGCCCCTAGTTAATGAATGCAAGGGTGAAGGATATGACACTAGGACTTGGCTGAATTTTTTCTGACACTATTGCTAGTGGAAATGTGTTAGCTGTATCTATTAAAAACATTCATGACAGTCACCATATTTACCCGAAGTTAGTCAAGAGCCGTTGTATGAATTATATCTAGATTTATAGGTGAGTTTCCACCAGTGGGGATCGATGTTAAGTTTCTGTAATGGACGATCTTGCCGCCGAGTTAGAGTTCTGGAGATCGATCTGAGTTGCTGGCTGTCCATGCTAGCGATCGTTTTGGTGTAAATCGAGATAATGCCGCAACAACATGAGTCGATCGTTGCCCCAGAATATTTCACCATCAATAATAAATGTGGGCACCCCAAATCCGCCAGCCCGAACAGCACTATCGATCGTCCGATCGAGTTGCGTCAATGTCTCTGGCGATCTCAGCGCAACCTGAAAATCAACAGCATCAATTCCACAAGCTTCGGCACGGATCGTACATTCTTGCTCATCAATCTTCGCGAGTGAATCCTGAAACATCGCCATAAAGAGTAATCTACTATACTCTTCAACCTTACCCAACCGTTTTGCTGCGGTACAAGCTTGTGCCAATAGCTCTGAATCAAAATCTACTCGTCCACGCGGTTCGAGATAAGGGATGCCATATAATTTAGCCCACCGCTGAGCATCGAGTTCGCGATAAGTCCATTCGTATTGGGTTGAAACGGGCTTTCCTTCAAAGGGGCTGCGTTCGAGTTGAGAAATCAGCCTCACGCTGTTAACGGGATGCCATTCTACATGACAGCCAGTAGCTTGTTGGAGAGCATCAATTTGTGTGGCTGCGAGATATGAATAACGGCTCCCGATCGAGTAATAGAAATCAACAATTTTCATCTTTTCTGAATCGATCGGGTTGGCTCTGTCATTTTAAACGATCGATCGAGTCTGGCAATTCCCACCGACAATAGAGATTGAGTCTGTCGGGATCGATCGAGATAATGAGTCAAATAAGGGTGTTTTGATAAAGAATAGATAATAATTTTAGCAATTGCGCTCGATCACAGCTCCTCCGTCATATTTGAAGCAAGCTGTAATTAACAATAGAGAATTGCCATGCACCATCCAGATGTCTACGATATTCTTTCGATCGTTGAAGATTACTTTGTACTGACAGATAGTGAGTTTAGATGCAAAATCGAACCTGTGATATATTCTAAGCCCTATAATCGTGACAAACCTGATGAAGATTTTCGAGAGCGCAAAGGACTAAAAATATCTCGTCAACTTAATCATGGAAGAATCGAGATCAATATTTTTGGTATTGGGAAAGATTATGACTGCATGGACTGCCAGTATTTTACAGAAGGTCAGTTAACCCCGATTGAAATTATCGACAATAGTGCTGTTGTCTATAATATTGAGACGACTAGAGCAGCAATTAGGAAAATAATTATTCTTGATAGAGATAGTAGTATCAAGTCTGAATCATCAAAACAAATTGCTTTTGCCAATTAAGCAGAATAGATTTCTATTAGGGTGGGCATTGCCCACCAGCTAGGGTTTAAGCATTATTATTGAATTCTTACAACCAAAAACAGCATTATTCAGTAGTAACAGGAGATCGTAATACCACAGCCAAGAGTCCTGGATAAAGCCTGTCGAGATCGGCAGATCGAAGCGTATTAATGTGTTGAGTTCCTTCCTTCCGCGTTAATACCAACCCCGATTCGCGCAAGATTTTGAAATGGTGGGACATCGTAGATTTCGCAACAGAGCAATCTAGATCCGAACAAGTTAATTCCCCTATTTGGGCTAATCGTTGGACGATCTGCAACCGCACCGGATCTCCCAAAGCGTATAGTACGCCGACGAGGGAGATATCTGCGGATTGGGGATGATAGAAGGGGCGCATGGTGTGTAGGGTTGACAGTTGCAGATGTGCGATGCTCCAGGGGAGAGGCTATGCCAACGACTTCTAATTGGATCGACAGCTACTTGCATTATCTCATATTCGTTGATATAGTTTAATAGTTCGAGAATATCGAATTATCGAAATAGATCGAGCAAACTAACCTACTATTAGCCCACGATGCCGCCAACGATTGAAATCGTGGCTAGTGTTACGAAGTTCGCCTGCGCGGACTAGTATTTCAGTCTGCGCAGGCGGACTGAAATACTAGCAGAGACTTTAGTCTCTAGGCTCTTCCTATCTCACACTAACTTTAATCAAGCCCTTCATTATTATTTAGTTAGCTATGACATTTACCCATCTGTTTACACCGCTAAATATCGGCGCATTAACTCTAGCCAATCGGATGCTGATGGCACCATTGACGCGCTGTCGGGCGGATGAAAACCATGTACCGACGGCTTTGATGGCGGAGCATTATAGTCAGCGGGCTAGTGCGGGATTGATTATTGCCGAGGCTACTGCGGCGATGGATGGTTGCTCGGCGTTTGGGGCAGAACCAGGAATTTATAATGATGCTCAAGTGGCTGGCTGGAAACTAGTCACCGATGCGGTACATGCCAAAGGTGGCCAAATTGTCCTCCAGATTTGGCATGGTGGGCGGGCTTGTCATCCATTATTGAATGGTGGTAAGGTGCCTGTTGCGCCGAGTGCGATCGCGATTACCAATGACGAAATTCATACTCC
>NZ_JANNDR010000118.1:0-2132 GCF_031378165.1 Chamaesiphon sp. OTE_75_metabat_556 | reverse complement strand
AAAATGCTGGAAGCGATGAGACATTTTTCCGAAACTTATGCCAAAAACACCGATACTTACTTCTGTGTCGATCTCTCAGTAACCGCTGTCGTGATTAAGGGACTGGCAAAAAACAAGGAAGAGCTGGGTTCGCCCCTATGTCCGTGTAGACACTATGAAGATAAAGAAGCTGAAGTCAAAGCAGCTTTTTGGAACTGTCCGTGCGTCCCCATGCGCGAGCGCAAAGAATGCCATTGCATGTTATTCCTAACTCCTGAAAATGACTTTGCTGGGAAGATGCAAGAGATCTCGCTCGACGAAGTTAAAGCAGTATAAATAGTCAACCATCGATCTAGTCGATTTGGGTGAGGAGCTTTACTCTAATGGTCGATCGAACCACACGCTCGAGAGTCACGCTCTTAACCGTTTTGATTAGCAATCTCGGAGTAATTTGCCACCACAATCCCAGGACATGGCAATGGTAAAATAAATTTAGGTGGCAAACTAGCCGCCAATTCCTAAATATATCGAGCTGCTCACTCATGTCCGTCGATGAATTTACCAGTCTGCATTCAGCTATTCCGATCGATCGGATAAAGTACGACGAGCGGGGTTTAGTTCCCGCGATCGTCCAAGATTATTTGGATGGCACCGTGCTGATGATGGCATGGATGAATAGCGAATCCCTCGCCAAAACGATCGCGACTGGTGAAACCTGGTTCTGGAGCCGTTCGCGGCAAGAGTTTTGGCATAAAGGCACAACTAGCGGACACATTCAACACGTCAAATCGCTGCGCTACGACTGCGACAGCGATGCGCTTTTAGTGACAGTAGAACAAGTTGGCGATATTGCCTGTCATACGGGCGAACGGAGCTGTTTTCACCAAGTTGCCACCGATACCAAAATCGCCCCACCCGCCGATACTTTATCAGATTTATATCAGACGATCTGCGATCGCCGAGACAGTCCCCAAGCTGGTTCTTACACTCAAAGCTTATTTGCTGGGGGCGATAATAAAATTCTCAAAAAAATTGGCGAGGAAGCCGTCGAAGTCGTGATGGCATGTAAAGACGATCGACCTACCGAAATTGCTGGTGAAGTCGCCGATCTGTTCTATCATACTCTCGTCGCCCTCGCCCACCACCGCGTCAGTATCCGCGATGTCTATCGCGTCCTCCAACAGCGAAAAAAGTAATTACTTAGATCTTGCATTAAAACAAAGTTACTGGTGTTCTGGTGAATAGTGAATAGTGGACAGCGATTCGCGCACGCCTCTGTTCCCCGACGGTTCAGCGCGATCGAGACAGCGAAAAGTGCGTTCTTGGGGTTTCCCCTGCTTGGGTATGGGTCACGGATGGGGAAAATGACCGACCCAACTCCGCAAGTAAAGCACCTTTCCAAGACAGTAGATAGTTTTAGTATTTAAGAGTAGGTACTCCACAGCCAGTAACTAAGCGGTAGCCGCACCCAAAGCCTAAAACCCACAGCCTAAAGCCCAAAGCCCAAAGCCCAAAACCTAAAGCCTAAAGCCTAAAGCCCAAAGCCTAAAACATGTTGACAGAAATTGCCCAAAATACCCGACTAGCCGCCCAACACCTGGCTAATCTCTCGGCTGATGCCAAAAACACCGCGATCGAATTAATTGCCACATCGCTAGAAAGTTGCGCCGACGAGATCGTCGCGGCAAATACCAGCGACTGCGAAGCAGCTCAAGACGAAATTGCTCCCGCTCTTTACGCACGGCTCAAACTAGATGCCACCAAACTCAAGGGCGCAATCCTCGGCGTGCGCGACGTGGGTAAATTAGCCGATCCAGTGGGTCAAATTCAGCTTCACTGTACCCTTGATAACGGACTAGTTTTGCAGCGGACGAGCTGCCCGGTAGGGGTCTTAGGTGTGATCTTTGAAGCGCGTCCCGATGCGGTAATTCAGATTGCTAGCTTGGCAATTAAGTCGGGCAATGGGGTAATTTTAAAAGGTGGCAAAGAAGCGATCGCCTCTTGTACTGCCTTAGTCGCGGCAATTAAAGCCGGATTGGCTCGATCGGAAGTCAGTCCCGATGTCATTCAACTGTTGACGACTCGATCGGAAACCAGCGAATTACTCAAATTAGACCGCTATGTCGATCTGATTATCCCGCGCGGTTCCAATG
>NZ_JANNDR010000106.1:0-1906 GCF_031378165.1 Chamaesiphon sp. OTE_75_metabat_556 | reverse complement strand
GGTTTGTGACGCTTGGCGCGATCGTGCTCGGTTTAATGGCTCTAGCCTGGTCGGTCAGCAATCTCTTGGCATTCATGGCGATTACGGCAATCGCTGGCATCTGTTATGCGTTCTTGATTATCTGTAGTCACGATTCGGTTCACCACACCCTGACGGGATGGTCGTGGTTTGAGACAATCTCACCCCGCTTGACGACTTGGCCGATGTGCTGGCCCTATGGCACCTATGCGCTGCTACATCGCTTGCATCATGGCTGGAATGGGATCGACTTGCGCGACCCAGAGCGCGCGCAGTGGACACAAGCCGAGTATCAACGGGCAAACCCCCTCCTGCGCTGGTATGTCCGCCATCAAGGGCTGTTGGATATTTTCGTGCTAGGTGGGATCGGGCTGATTCTCAAAACCTTTATTCATGGTTGGAAATTGAGAACTGTACTGCCGCAATTGCGAACGCAGCTTTGGCTCGATCTGACGGGCATACTGGCGATTCAAGGTGGATTGCTGGTCTTTTTTGGTCAACGGGGTGAACTCGGTCGCTATCTGCTGTTCGGGCTGATTTTGGAACGTACCATCGGCGCGATCGGGCAGATGCGCGATCGATTGGAACACTATGGGATGTGGGGAAAAACTGGCGGCTACCAACTGACGCAACTCTACGCCTGTCGTAATCTAGATACCTATCCTTGGGTTGGTTGGCTGATGGGCGGACTGAATTATCATGCCGTCCACCATGCCTTCCCAGATATACCCTTCAATAAATTGCCCGCAGCATTCGATCTCATTCAGGCGGTTCTCAAACAGCATGACTTACCATTGATGCTTCAGGGCAAAGGTTATGTGCAGGAAACGATCGAGCTAAATCGGCATCCCGCCACGATTGGCGTAGTTAATCCTCAAGATCTCAGGGGTCGTCATTACTCACTACCAGTAGCTTCGATCGATCCAAACTGTCCAACGATTTCAAGCGCAGATTTGAGATAATCTAGAGCCAATTCCTTGCCCCGACAAGCGATCGAGGATAGGTTTGCGCCCAAGGTAAAATCGATCGCCGGAATCGTGAGTAGATAAGCAACGGGGGTCGCACCATACAGCTTTTGCGTTATTCCCAAGAGTAACTGGGGTGTGATGATATGGGTGCTAAAGTTTTCGTCACCACCTGCGAAGATAGGGGTGATTGTGATGTCCGGTTTCGCTCGATCTTGGGTGACAATAGCATCGACAAATATGACTAAATCTACATCGGCGATGTCTGCGGCAAGTTCTGGTAATAGTTGATGGACGGCAATCGATCGAACTTGGGGAAGTTGCCATTCGGCGACGGTTTCAGCGACTTGGTAGCCGATGCCGTCATCACCTCTGAGAGTGTTGCCATAACCGATGACGAAAACTTTCATACTAACTGGATTCATCCTGATGATATTGGTAAGCTAACGATAGGCGTTAGAATGGAATGTGAAAATTTTGAAGTCCGATCTAGTATTCAAGCCATGACTGAGTAAACCAATCGAATGGGTTGGTGCGGCGAAAGAAGATCTGATGGACTTTCCCGATGATGCGCGTCGTCGGGCTGGGTTTGAGTTACGATCTATTCAGCAAGGCGATTTTCCCTCGGATTTTAAGCCAATGTCCACGGTGGGGAAAGGGGTGGAGGAGATCCGAATTCGGACTGATGATGCTTACCGTATTTTTTATGTCGCTAGGTTTGAGGATGCTGTTTACGTTCTTCATTCTTTTCAGAAGAAGACTCAGAAGACTTCCCGTCGCGATACAGCGGTTTGCAGGTTTATGAGGGACAACAGCAGCAGTGTGCAAACCAGTTGCGAAGGTGAATAGGATTTATTAAATCTATCGCTGTTGCAATCAAAGTATCAACCATCTTAGATGTTGTTGGTGAAAACTGTCTGAGG
>NZ_JANNDR010000060.1:0-27986 GCF_031378165.1 Chamaesiphon sp. OTE_75_metabat_556 | reverse complement strand
TTTTGTCCTCTAAAACCCTTGCTGTAAGGGATTCAGTCAAAAAAATTAGATGTAAAACAGCTTAGACCGAGGAGCTGCAATCGTATTCGCACACTATCTACAAACTTTTAAAGTTGTATAATGGCTAAATAAATTGATTATCGATCGGAGATAATCACGATCAATAGGCTACATAGACGTGATATCCGTGATTAAATAATTATTTTAGAGCAACATGGAAGACTGAAAGATAGCAGAGTGGAAGCTGTGCGCCACAATTTTGGACTAATATTTCTCGTAATCGATCTAATAGCTCGGATCTACGCTCTGGAGCTAGTGCAATACAGGGTGAATAAGTAGTCAACAGTTGGAGATAATCATCGATCGCATAATTTACCTCATTCACCTGAACTTCTGTTTGTAAGTTACTAAATAAACCCGATGAGATCGCAGTATCGACAAAGATATTTAGTTCTCGCACTTCACGATCGCGATCTTTATACTCTGCAAAAGCTGGTAAGTATTGTCTAAATATCTCAGTTAAACTCTCAAATACCTCCCGTGGCGGCATCATCGTCGTATTCCATAATAAAACCAGCGCACCAGTATTTTTGAGCAATGCGGCTGCTTGTTGATGCTTATGTTCTGGTGATACCCAATGCCAAGAAGTTGCCGCCACAATTGCATCAAATTCTCGATCGACTGGCTCCCATTCTTCAAAACTAGTATTAATAATTTCGACATTGGAGTCGGCTGCGACATGGTGACGAGCGACTTCACAAGCTGCTAAGCTTGGCTCTAATGCGATAATAGAGTATCCCATTTTCGCGAGTGAGCGCGTCGCCGTACCTGGTCCACAGCCGACTTCTAAGATCTTGCCGTTGCTGGGTATTTTAGCGACTTCCATAACCCGATCCAAGAATGCAGGGGCGTATCTTGGCCGGACTCGATCGTAAGTTTGAGCGACTGAACTATACCAGCTTTTGCGCTGCGCTGGATCTGGTGTAAATGTTTGATACCAGTTGAGAATTTCATTATTATTGTCTGGCACGCTTTCTCATCCTCCGCTGGCAAAGACTTGAGTACAGCCGATCTTCGATCGACAGATAAGATCGATCGGCTATTGATGATTTATCAGCATAAATATATAGTTTGATAGATATTTTTTAGTTCGCTAGTCTTTCGATCGAGTGATGCGATTTAGAGTCGATCGAGCGAAACTAGAGGATATAGTTAAGCAAAATATTTACTAATCGTATGACTACCGATCGCAGCCATGCATCAGAACTAAATCCTCCCGATAATATTACGCCCTCGATCGGCACGACTATTAATGGCATTCTGATTTTGACACCATTAACATTAATCTTACTCGGTCTGTTCTTTGGTGTTATTAATCCCTAAACCACTAGATTACATATCCCTGATTTATTCACCAAGTCAGGGATATCACAACATTTACAATGGTCGATATGCTCGGTAATTAATACTGGGGAAAATATTGTCCATTGTTTCGACTTTTTCGAGCCAGCCGCTATCGACTTTCCGCGCTCGGAGGTCGTCATAGAGCTTGTGGAAGCGGACTAGATGCGATCGAGTGCGGCGAATTGCGTATGGTACCATCGTTCCCGTCCGCATGATAAATGCCCAGTCGGAAGATTGTGCGAGTAATAATTCGCGGGCGGCTTGATTGAGCGCGCGCCATTGTAGCTCGTCTTCTGGTTCCATCCGTGCCAATTCGATCATCCGTTCGGCACCTTTGTGGAGGTGGGGATAGACCCAAGCATTGGTTTCATTCAACCAGTACTCGTGGAAACCTTTGTAGCCCCAGCTAGACTGAGACGGGCGACAGACTTGCTGAGTCGGCTCGGCTCGCAGATAGTCCGCCAAGTGAGTCATCTGATAAGTGTTTTGGTCGTGCCAAGACTTACGGAAGAAGAAGTCGATGAACCAGGGGCCTTCATACCACCAGTGGCCGAATAATTCGGCATCATAGGGCGATACAACTAGCGGCGGACGTTTCATCACCCCCGCGAGATTTGCCACCTGTTGCTGGCGATTGTACATAAAATTCTGCGCGTGATCGGCAGCTTTTTCCTTTGCCCAGTATGGATCGTAGAGGGCTTTTTCGCCGCCAGTTTTGGAGGTAATTTTGTGGTACTTGATCCCGATATTCTTGCGCTGACCGTTGGGCATGATATACGGCTTGATATAGTCGTAATCGGCATCCCAACCCAAATCTTTGTAAAATTCCCGATATTCTGGCGCGCCAGGATATCCGACCATTGACGACCAGACTTGCTGAGAAGATTCTTGATCGCGGCCAAATGCGGCTACGCCTGTCTCGGTAAATACAGGTGCGTAGTTGCCAAAGCGGGGACGGGGACGCGCGTACATGATGCCGTGTCCATCCGTCAGGAAGTAACGCAAGCCAGCATCGGCCAGCATCCGCTCTAGCCCTTCATAGTAGGCGCATTCTGGTAACCAAATACCTTTAGGAGCACGACCGAAATTTTCTTCGTAGTGTTCGCAAGCCACCCGCAGCTGTGCCCATACGGCTTCGGGGTACATTTTCATCAACGGTAGATAACCGTGAGTCGCGCCGCAGGTGATGATTTCCAGGTTATTGCTATCTAAAAAGCCTTTGAAGGCACCAATTAAGTCGCGATTGTGGCGTTCCCATGTTTTCCGCGTGGCGGCAAATTCTTTGACGTAGTACTCGGCTAGGTACTGGAGATGACCGTTGTGCTCGTTGCTGTCAACTTCTTTTTGGGCTAGTTCTTCCAACTTAGCCAAATGTTCGTCATAGCGATCTTGGAGCAAGGGATCGCGCAACATCGACACCAGTGGCGGCGTCATGCTCATGGTGATTTTAAAGTCGATGCCGTCCCGCTTTAGTCCCTCAAAAACGTGGAGTAGGGGAATATATGTTTCGGTAATGGCTTCATACAGCCATTCTTCTTCGAGGACAAAATCGCTCTCAGGATGTCGAACGAAAGGGAGATGAGCGTGTAGGACTAACGCAACATAACCGAGCGGAGTACTCATAGGGATAGCGTGTGGGGACAGCGAATGTCAGATAGTTAGACACTATCGTTAATCTTATCTTAAGCTTTGCGTCCGCTTTTATTTGTTACTTGTTATTTATTCTTGCTTTCTTGCTAAGATATCCCTTTGAATCGCGATCGCTTGGCTCGATCTAGATCGCGATGAGAGTGAGCGGTCGCTCTTATCGATCGAATCGTTACAATTTCTTAAAAAACATTAACTATTTGTTAACATATCTCAAGATACAGCTCATACTAGCGATCGATTACTGGTCTTTAAGTCCAATTTAGTCACCGATCCCAGACCGAGTATTTAGCTTTCGATTCTCTTATAGGAGAGGCTACGCCAACGAGAATGAATGTCAATCGATCGCTATCCCCCCAGTAATTCGTCAGGATCGTTACAGCTATTGCTGTTCCTAGACGAGCGTACGACTAGTTACATCTACAACCAAGAAATTCGGGACAAGTTAGACATCCTGAATACCGAGCACTCGTTTGAGTTGCAGGTTGTGGATGTAGGCAAGCAACCCGATTTAGCCGAACACTATCGGGTGATTGCGACGCCAGCACTACTCAAGCTATTTCCCCTACCGCGCCAGATTTTAGCTGGTAGCAACTTGATCGATCAAATCGATAACTGGTGGGAGCGGTGGCAAGAAGAACTATTAGCTAGCGGGAACGCAACGCTAAATCATGATCGATCGGAAAATTCAGAGCGTCAACCCGACGATCGATTGTTATTAAGTGATTCGATCGGTTATGTGAGTAAACTAATTAAGTTAACTGACGAAGTTTTTACGCTCAAACAGGAAAAAGCCGCCTTACTCGATCGGTTAAAATTGCAAGATCGGGCGATGTCCGTACTGGCTCACGATCTGCGCAATCCGCTGACTGCTGCCGCTCTAGCCTTGGGGACATTGGAAATTATCCACAACCCCCAAGATTACCGCGCTAATGCTTTGGAGCCAGCCACGATTGCTAAATTGATCGATCGCGCGCGCACGCAACTCCAAGCGATCGATCGATTAGTTCACGATATTCTCCAGCCGCTAGCGACAAATCCTGGCGATCTCAATCTACTCCCCCAAAAGCTCGATTTAATCGAACTAATTTCGGGCGTAATTGCTCAACTCAAATCGCAATTTCAAGCTAAATCGCAAGTTATTACCTCTGATATCCCTCAAGATTTACCATTGGTCTACGGTGATGTGGATAAACTGCGGCAAGCGATCTCCAATCTGTTGGACAATGCTAGCAAGTATACCCAGGAGGGCGGTCAGATCCATATCAGTGCGCTCCACCGCACCGCTCAAACCATTCAAGTGAGTATTTCTGATACTGGTCTGGGGATTCCCAAAGAGCAGCAGAAACACATTTTTCAAGAGCGTGTCAGACTCGATCGCGATTTGTCCGAATCGGGCTATGGGATCGGTTTAGCCCTGTGTCAACGGATCGTGCGGGCGCATTACGGCCAAATTTGGGTGGAGTCTACACCTGGAAAGGGTAGTGTGTTTAATTTTACTTTGTTGGTATATCAGGGGTAGGCTTTAGGTTTTAGGCTTTAGATTGTAGGGTGTGTTATCGCGATAGCGTAACGCACCGAATAATAAATCTCCTAGATAGCAGAACGCACCGAAGAATAAGTTTGTAAAGTTTTTAAAAATCAGCGGTTTTGGCGATTTTGGTGGCAGATCTGAGGATTTGACAAGCAAGAATGGCTGCACCGAAGCCGTTGTCGATATTGACGACGCCGACTCCGGCGGCGCAGGAGTTGAGCATCGTAAGTAAGGGGGCGATGCCGCCGAAACTTGCGCCGTAGCCGATGCTAGTGGGCACGGCAATTACTGGACAGTCGGCTAAACCAGCGACTACGCTGGGTAGCGCACCTTCCATCCCCGCGACGACGATTAACACATCGGCATCATTGATGACGTGGCGGTTATTGAGCAGCCGTTGAATGCCAGCCACACCAACATCCCATAATTTCTCAACTCTAAAGCCGCAGAGAATGGCCGTCTGAGCCGCTTCCTCTGCTACGGGTAAATCGGCTGTACCGGCGGTGAGAATAGTGATTTTGCCTGGATGTATTGGTGTGGATTCGAGGGGTGTTAGCGCGCAAATTTGCGCCGTCTGGTAATAGATCAGGTCAGGGATCGCGCGCTGGAGTTCGGTGTAGACTGCCGGAGTAATCTGCGTGGCCATGACGATCGATTGTTGGCGGCGCATGGCCCGAACGATCTCGATAATTTGGGTAGGAGTTTTGCCCAAGCCCCAGATGACCTCGGGGAAACCCGTCCGTTGTTGTCGATCGCGATCGATTTTGGCAAAATCATCGATCGCTTCGTAACCTAGCGACTGAATTTTCGATCCGGCCAACTCAGGCGTAATTTTGCCAGCCGCAACGGCCGTAAGTAAAGCTTGAAGCGATTCTGACATAATTGAAGATATTTACCGCAGATCAGAGAGATTTACTCTCTAGATTAGCAGCAGTACTAGCCAGTGGATCGACATAGTTTGCCACCAACTGGTTTGTCGGTAAAGTTGGCAATCTTCCAGATGCGATCGCCTTTTTTGACACTATTAGCCACGATCGTTGGTTGCTTGGCTTTGGGCATTCTGAAGCCTTGAACTTCGATCGGGTCGCCGACCTTAAGTTGAAGGGATTGTTGCTTCAATGCCCGATTTGCTCCCAAATAAATTAACTTTCGCTCGCCGTTGATAGTTCGCACCCGCACCCAGGTCGCGATTTCCTTAGCAGCAATCGGCTGATTTTTGTCATTGTATTCGATCCCTATTACTCGACCTTGAATCGTAGTTAATGTTTGGGGATCGACACTCGGCCTAGCGGCAATCTCTCTGGATAAACAACCATTTCTCGGAGTTGGAGCTTCCGCATAAATTGCAGTTGGCATAAAAATGCCGATCGAGGCGATCGACCAGATTGCGGCTGTGATTCGGTTCATTTCGATCCTCCCTCCGATAAAAATCGAGCGGCTTATTATGAAGTATGTAGGTAAATTCCGATTTTTAGCTCTATCGATCGGCTGACTTTTTCGTCGTCTTCAGTTGCTCAGCATGAGCATCGAGCGCACAGATTTTTACTGCTTACTTTGATTAGAGCACATAAACTTGAAGAAATTGTGAAGATCGGCGGTCTTCACAATTTTAATGTCTGATGCCCAATATCATCCCCACCAGCAACCCAAACCCGATCCAGACATTTTCGCGAAACATTTGGGGATAAAAAGCTGCTGGAATCTGCGGCCGCTTGAGTCGGAGATATTGCCATAGCCACAGACCGCCAGACATGCCGAGTGTCAGCCAGAAGATCGCCCCCAAGCTCATCAGTTGCCCCAGATAGCCGAGTAAACCAACTGTCAGCCCATAAAAGATCGCGATCGCTTCAGCGACATAGTTACCAAAAAATAACGCACTAGACTTTACACCAATCCGGCGATCGTCATCCCGATCTGACATCGCATACACCGTATCGAATCCCAGTGTCCAAAAAATTGTCGCCCCCCATAGATACCAAGTGGGCGGAGCCAGACTCGCCGTCACCATCGACCAACTAATCAACACCGCAAATCCCCACGCGATCGACAGTACCAATTGGGGCACCGGAAACACCCGTTTCGCCCCTGGATAGAGCAAAATCACCGGAACAGCCGCAACACACAACCAGAAGGTAAGTGGATTGAGATAAACAGCCAAAACCGCCGCACATATTAGCGAGACGATTAGCACGCCGACGCCAGTGGCGATCGATAATGACTTGGCCGCTAGCGGGCGATTTTTGGTACGCTCGACGTGCGGATCGATATTCCGATCCCACAGATCGTTGACGACACAGCCAGCGGCACTAGTCGCCAAAGTACCCAAAATAATCACGCCGACTAGCGGCAAAGGTGGATTGCCTTTCGCTGCTAAACACAATCCCCACAAAGCGGGAATCATCAAAATTAATCTACCAGCCGGTTTATCCCAGCGCAGCAGTCGGATTACACTCAGCCAGATGGGTTGATTGGGGGGGAGGGTTGTCATGGGGAGTTGGGAGTTGGAAGAATGGGAGAATGGGTGACTGGGGGACTAGGAGAATGGGGGAGCTACAAGAAAATGATGCTTGCTGCCAAACCCTCTAATCACTATCCACTATCTACTATCCACTATCCACTATCCACTATTCCCTAAAGCCTAAAGCCTAAAGTCTATTATCAACCAGACACTATGACGTAATATGGATAAATATCCAAAAAACTCGCATCCCTCGATCCAGTTGCGTATAATCTTTACAGAAAGCTTTGTTTCGCTAGATATTGTTAACAAACTTTTCAGACATTTACACAAAATTACTCGAACATGCCTCGAATACTAGTCATCGATGATGATGCAGCGATCGCTGAAATAGTCTGTATTAACCTCGAAATGGCGGGATATGAGGTGAATCAGTCGCCTGACGGTATTCAAGGTCAGGCAATGGCGATCCAAATCCAACCCGATTTGATCGTGCTAGATTTGATGTTGCCCAAAGTTGATGGTTATACAGTCTGCCAAAGGTTGCGGCGGGACGAGCGCACTTTGGATATCCCGGTACTGATGCTCACGGCTCTGAGTCAAACCCAGAATAAGGTCGAAGGGTTCAATGCTGGCGCGGATGACTATCTAACGAAGCCATTTGAAATCGAAGAGTTACTAGCGCGCGTCCGTGCTTTGCTCCGCCGAACAGATCGCATTCCCCAAGCAGCCAGACACAGTGAAATCCTCAATTATGGCGAATTGACACTGGTACCAGAGCGGTTTGAAGCAATTTGGCGGGGTGCGACGATCAAGCTGACACACCTCGAATTTGAACTATTACACTGTCTGCTCCAGCGACACGGACAAACCGTCTCGCCGAGTGATATTCTGCGAGAAGTCTGGGGTTACGATCCGGATGATGATATCGAGACGATTCGCGTCCACATTCGTCACCTGCGAACGAAGATGGAACCAGACCCTCGTCGTCCCAAGTATATTAAGACGATCTATGGTGCGGGTTATTGCCTGGAGCTACAAAACGATCGCGAGGAAGAAAGAAGCTCCGTTGGTTAATGCAACTGAGATGGTGTAAAGCACCATCCAAGTTTCAAGTAATTCTCACCTACTTCGATCGAATTGCTACCAGAAAATCTTTAATCGCTTGTGGTTGATTTTGAGGCTGAATATATCGCGCCAAAAGTTGAAAGTCTAAGCCTGGGAAAAATTGACTGCTGGTAGCTTCTCTATCGATTGATTCGCGCAGATCGTAAAGAGCTAGCTTGTTATTTTCCCAGACTAAAACTTCGGGAATACCTAAGCCCCGATAAATCGCTAGCTTGTCAATGCCGCCACTAGTTAAATTAATCTCAATTGCAAAATCCGGTAATTCTTTGAGTGTGCCGACACAGTACGATTCATCTGGTTCTAAACCTCGTGCGGTGGCTGCTTGTCGAAAAGTTGTCGATCCACAGCCATGCAGCGGAATATCTAGCTCCTCTGCGTAGCGTTCGATGAGCCTCGCCACAATTTTTTTAATCCGTTCGTGTTCGGCGGAGGGCATGAATATTTCTAAAGTTCCCTCAAGATAGATTAGTTGCAACCCAGATCGATCGCCAAAAACAGTTAACAGATTTTCGTATTGTTGCCAAGTCACGCTACGCAAAACTAACCGTTGTTCTGCAATACTTAGTGGTTGAATTAAGGTGGTCATGGCAAATGACGATCGCGCTTAGTAGTTATAATAATTGTAGCGAGAGAATGGGATCGAATCTTACAACTAAAAATTATTCTGCCTGACTACATCGATCGCAATAACCGCGCACGGTGGTTTCATAACTAACGGCTTGTAAACCCGATCGTAATCGATCGAATTCGACAACAGGTAGCTCATCCCAACCGATATCTTCGATCGAGCCGCATTGTTGACAGTGAAAATGATGGTGGGGTGCCACGATCGCATCAAAGCGCGACACACCCGCTTCGAGTAGTACCTCGCGAATCAATCCCGCTTCACGCAAAGCTTGCAAGGAACTATAAATCGTTGCTTGCGAGGAAACCGGACAAGATTGGTTTAAATCCACCAAAAGCTGTTCGACCGTGGGATGATCGGTACGCGAGAGTAAATTGGCATACACGGCAAATCGTTGTGGTGTCACCCGTAAGCCTTTGGCTTTGAGTGTTGTGACGATCGTGGCTGTTGATGGCTGGCTCATTGCGAGGGACTGGGGACTAGCCGCTAGTGGCTAGTAGAGAGATACTGTAGTCACCAATTATAATCCCGAATTTCCGAGAACGCTCGCTAAACTTTATATATTCTTAATTAATAGTATTTGTCATACTTGACTTCTTCCTAAATTAGAATTATTCTGAGATGTATGCGCGCAGATCGCTGGTTAGCCAGTTGGAAGACGCGACTGTGCGTTAGAAATAATTAGTTAAAGTTTAGGAGTAAATCATGGCTGTTATCGACCAAAAAGTGCCCGATGTTGTGTTTAAGACTCGCGTTCGCGATGAATCGATCGGTGGTGACAATCCCTTTAAATGGCAGGATGTAACAACCACAGACATCTTTGCTGGCAAGAGAATCATTGTTTTCTCCCTCCCTGGTGCCTTTACGCCTACTTGCTCCACCAGCCACTTACCCGGTTATGAAGCGGCCTACGACCAAATCAAGTCACTAGGTATCGATGAAGTATATTGTTTGTCCGTCAATGATGCCTTCGTCATGTACCAATGGGGCAAAAATATGGGAGCTAAAAACGTCAAGCTCTTACCCGACGGTAACGGTGAATTCAGCCGTAAAATGGGGATGTTGGTTGAAAAGGCCAACTTAGGTTTTGGAATGCGTTCTTGGCGTTATTCGATGGTTGTCAATGATGGCAAAGTCGAAAAAGTATTTGCCGAAGCAGGTTACAGCGATAACTGTGAAACCGATCCTTTTGAAGTTTCGGATGTCAACACGATGTTGGCTTATCTCAAAGGTTAAATTAGACAGGTGGAGACTGGAGACATTTTATTGATGTCTCTTGATCCCCTAGTCCCCCCATTCCGCATAAATATCGACAGCCAAAGGAAAGAGACACATGAGCTATGATTTTGACCTATTCGTAATTGGTGGTGGTTCTGGGGGAATTGCGACGGCAAGACGTGCCGCAGAATATGGTGCGAGAGTTGGTGTTGCTGAATATAGTAGACTCGGCGGCACCTGTGTCAATCGCGGCTGTATTCCCAAAAAATTGATGGTATATGCCTCCCACTTCCCCGAACTCTTTACCGATGCTGAAGGTTATGGTTGGAGTGCGGTCAAAAGTCAGTTAGACTGGCCGAAAATGATTGCCGCGATCGATCATGAGTTACTGCGGCTGAATGGGATTTATCAAACGATGCTGGATAAATCCAAAGTAGAAATGTTGCCAGCAAGAGCGAAATTCATCGACCAGCATACGCTTCAGGTGGGAGATCGGACTGTAACTGCGGATAAAATTTTGATTGCGGTTGGTGGTCATCCCGTGCGTCCAGATATTCCCGGGATCGAACATGCGTTGATCTCGGATGATATGTTTGAGTTGCCGACCCAACCCAAGAAGATCGTGATTCTGGGTGCTGGTTATATTGGGTGTGAATTCGCGTGCATTATGAATGGGTTGGGAACGGAAGTGACCCAGATTATTCGCCCCGATCTGATTTTACGGAGTTTCGATCGCGACTTGCGATCGGCCGTACAGGAAGGGATGATCCATCATGGCATCAAGATGATCAATCATGCTTGCGATTTATCGATCGCCAAAACTGATCATGGCGTGAGTGTGACGGTGACGACTCAAGATGGCCAACAGACAATCCTCGCTGATGCCATTAGTCTAGCTGCATTAGGCCGCAAGCCCAATACCATGAATCTCGGACTCGAAAATGTCGATGTCAAAACCCATAATGGTGCCATCCTCGTCGATGTTAATAGTCAGACGAATGTGGAGAATATCTACTCCGTCGGCGATTGTACCGATAATGTCCAGCTTACTCCCGTCGCTATCAATGAAGGTCGCGCCTTTGCCGATACGATGTTTGGGAATAAACCCCGCACGATGAACTATGCGGATATTCCGACGGCGATCTTTACTACCCCCGAAGCGGCAACTGTCGGTTTAACCGAAGAAGAAGCCCGCGAAATGCACGGCGATGCGGTCAAGGTCTACCGAAGTAATTTCCGCCCGATGTACTATGTCCTACCCAATAAACAGGACAGAACCCTGATGAAACTGGTGGTAGATACCAAAACTGATCGAGTTTTGGGCGCACACATGGTCGGCGACCACGCGGCAGAAATCATTCAGGGCGTGGCGATTGCGGTCAAAATGGGTGCCACTAAGGCAGATTTTGATGCTACTGTCGGGATTCATCCCAGTTCGGCTGAAGAGTTTGTGACGATGCGCTAGACGATTGATATTCGATCGAAATAGAGGCGGGGCATAAATTGTCCCGCCTCTATTTTTATATCTAAATCGACGTTACTGATTTGAGGTACGATCCTCTCAGCTCCCCTGACTTTTCACATTAGGTGCCTCTAGCAAGCTGCCAGCCTTGGCAAAGAGCCTGTAACTGTAACCAACCACGCCAGAGAACATCGCGATCGTTTTTTAATCTGAATTCTGTGTCGCACCCAATTACCTTTCCCTGAAGTTAAGCACAATAGCTTATGGTATATGTGCTGAAAAATGAAGTATTTTGAAATGTAAGGGTTTCTGGAGGAGCGTTTGATGAAGACATTGAGTGCGATTATTTTTAGACATTGGCAAGCTTTGGCTGGATTCAATGCGATCGTCTGTTTAGTTGCTCTAGGCGCAATCTTAATCACTCCTAAGACTTGGAAGGCAACGGCTCAGTTGATTTTGCCCGCAACGAATGGTAGCTCTCTTGATGCTAATCTAGGCACATTGGGTTCCTACCGCAACAGCGGTCCTAGTTTTTCCGTTCAAGTCAATCCGCTCAAAATTCAGCAGATAATTCTTACCAGCGATGCCTTACTAGAGCAAGCTTGGAAAGCAGACCCCGAATACAATAAATCGCCCAAGCCCAACAATTATGCGCGGTTCTTCACCGTCACAATTCCCGAGCAAACCAGCATCATGCTTTTGTCAGTTACTGGTTCTAGTCCTAAAGTTGCCAAAGAGCGAACCTCTGCACTGCTCAAAGCTTACGATCTACGATTAAACGAACTTCGGCAAGCTAACTCCGCTACTAAAGAAAAATTTAGCCGCAAGCAACTTGAAAAAGCGCGTCAAACCTTGACTAATGCTCAGACTGCTGTTGCTGAATTTAAGCGTACCAGCGGTTTAGTCGATAACGAAGAGCAAACTAAAGGACTTGTTGAAGCTATTAATAGCCTTAGTACCACCCAAGCTGAAGCTCAAGCTCAAGCCCAAGCTAGTCACCAGCGTGCTAAAAATCTAGAAACTCGTCTCAAGCTTTCTCCGGGCAAAGCAGTTCAATCTCTAGGATTAGATCAAAACCAGGGTTACAATCTGCTTCGCAACAAATTGACTGAAGCTGAAATCAATTTAAGAAAACTTAGTATTACTTACACCACCAATAGTCCTCAAGTGCAGCAAGCACTTAGCGACCGTAACAGTCTTCGCCTGCAACTCCAACAGTACGTCAATCAAGCCGCAGGCACAGTCAATCAAGCCACAGGTACGGTCAATCAAGCCGCGCCACCAGCGACAGTCGATACGACTGTCACTAGTGGCGCAGAAGGACGCTCGACTCTAATCCAACAATTAATATTGGCTGAGAGCGATACAAATGAGCGACAACAACAAGTAGATCAATTGCAACAGCAGATCGACCAACGACGGGCATCCCTAAACGCCATTCCCTTAGCGCAAGCGAAGTTAGCATCTTTACAAAGACAGGCAGATGTTGCGGAGGGTGTATATAAAGGATTAATCGCGCAAGTGCAGCAGTCAAACATTGATGCTTTTAACTCTTATCCCAATATTCAAGTATTAAATGCACCAAGAGTCGATCTCAAGCCTTCGAGTCCAAAACTTTCATTTATGGCACTCAATGCTGTACTTGCCTCTATCGTAGGTAGTATTGCATTAATGCTACTGCTAGAATCTCGCAACCCATTACTCAATCCTAAAGATATCCAACCTAAAAGGTTTCCGTTGGTCGTTCAAATTCCATACTTTAAGAGAATTTCATCAGCCGAATCAGCTTTGAGTGCTCAGAGCGAAGTAGAATTTCAGAGATTGGCTTCAGCTATCAGTCAGCAATCGCTCAAAAAAACTCGGTTGCTGGTTACTAGTGCCATCACAGGTGAAGGCAAGACATCGATCGTACTTGGTCTGGCCTGTGCTCTTTCAGATTTAGGATTCCGGGTGCTAATGGTCGATGGCGATTTTCGCAAAGCAGAACTCAGTCGTCGTTTAGCATATACTCCAACAAGCACCAATAAAATCGAAGTGATTGAAGTCCGTCAGAATCTTGACTTCGTGCCGACAGTGCCGCAGCAAAGCAAAAAAATCATGGATTTGGTATCTCAGGGTCGCTTCGAGATCTATTTGGCAGTAGCTGAATCCTCTCAAAACTATGATTATGTTTTAGTAGATAGTGCCCCAGTGAGCTTGACCAGCGAAACTGCTTTGATGTCTACAATCGTTCCTGACATTCTATTTGTGGTTCGACCTGGAGTTAGCACTCGTAATCTAGTCAATGAGAGTCTCGATCTATTAGCCCAACACAAGGCGCAATTAATTGGATTGGTGGTCAATGGTGTCAAAGATCGATCTAGTCCCTACTATGAGCCTACAAGTTCTGCTATAACCATCTCTTCAAAGCCTTTGCCGAGTTGAGTATCGATCGAAATAACAAAAACTGTGAATCGTTGTAAAAACGATCGGTGCGAGATCGGCTGTTAAAACTCACTTCTACACAAGATCGGATCTGCGGATGCGCCAACTTATCACAATCTTCTTCGGCGTTGTACTGGTAATCCTATTGTCTAACCAAGGGTTTACCTACCGCGATCCACCCCCAAAAATTATTACCACAGTCAATTGGAATGCCGTCAAGGGAACTGTGACGAGCTTAGGATTTGGCGTGAACGCCTTTCAAGGGTTTCGACCGACAAGCTTTAACAGTGCTATTTACCAAAGTAATCTGTTGGCGATGAAGCCAGGTTTGATTCGATTCCACAACAGCAGCGCGCTCCAAGACTCAAGTACGCCCGATGGATTGATAAATACCGCCAGCAAGTCATGGGATGTCAATAAGGTCAAATCCGCTTTGGCTGCTTCGTTGGCAACGTTTGGGCAGCGTCAACCGCAGCGGATGGTAAATATTCCAACTTGGCCCGATTGGATGGATGCAGATCGCGACGGTTTTCTCGATCGCCATCAGTTTGACAATTACGCTCGACTTTGTGCAGATTTAGTCAAAATTGTCAATAAAGATTCCCGCTTTAAAGTGAAGTATTGGGAGGTACTAAACGAGAAAGACGATCTTTATTTCACGCAGTTTCATAGTAACGGTGGATGGGGTGAATTAAAAGATGCCGCTAAGCCCGATCGCTTAAACGAGGTAATCGCTATCTACAACAAAGTTGCTATTGCCATGAAACAAGTCGATCCCCAAATCAAAGTTGGTGGGCCGGGGATCTCGCGATCGGATTTGCAACCGTTTTATATTCCATTCATCAAAGGAACTGTCGATCGTCTTGATTTCTTTACTTATCACTTTTACGCGACTGGAAGTGCTGCGACGCCAGACAAAGACGTGTTCGATGCAACTAGCAAAATCGGCGATTATACTACCACAATTGTCAAAGCATTAACAGCCAATAGTCCGAACCGCAAGATTCCAGCAATGTTGGGTGAATATAATATTAGTTGGACATGGGAGACTCGCGACCCTCGCATGACCAACCATAAGGGCATCGTTTTTGATGCATTAAGCATGGTTAAATCGTTGTCAAATGGTGCCATTGCCACCCTAGCTTGGAACGAAAAGGATGGAGTTTATGGCAAGATGGACGATCGAAATAAGTTACGTAGCGGCGGATATTTCTTGAAATTAATGAACCAGTTGGCGATCGGCGATTACGTTGCAACTTCAACTAGCAATAAGGAGGCGATCGAGATTTTTGCAGTGAGAAATCTAGAGTTGGGCTATCGGAGTTGCTTAATTATCAATCGCTCTAATCAGTCCCAGCACATTCAAGTAAAATTCACTGGCTGGAGTCCCACGCGTCAAACTTTAACAATACACGTACTGTCATCTTCAGGTTACACAAACAAAATAGTCAACTGGTCGGAGATCGGGGAGGAGTTAACTACATCAGCAAACTCAGTAATTTTTCTCAGCTTGAAATAGGAGTTAATCGCTTGAAAATTCAGTAAATACACACAAGATTTCGACTGCAAAAATCAGCCAAATGGCTAGTGTAATCCACGTGTGTTTTGAGGGTTAATAATAATTATAATTTATTTACATGTAAACTATAGAAATTTATCTAATTATTTATTTTAACTCAGATATCCTTTTTGATTTACAAGAGCTATACGCATGATATCCGACTAATTAATAATTGCACGATCGATCAAGATAAACCGGGGATCTGTATATTTTTGTAACTAATACTATCAATTGGCTTAAAAATAAAGAAATCAACTTGATGTGTAAAAATCTGGAAAAATGGAGATCGATGCCAATCTTACAAAGAAAATATCAGTAAAGCCAATAAAAATGCCGAATAAATCACGTTCTCAAGTTCTGATTGTAAATTTGCTAGGACGGCGAATTACATTCATGACTGTCCCCGATATTGTTGATGCGATCCATACTGCTTGTATCGATCGAAAGCAGATAACTGTTGCCCACTTCAACGTTCATAGCTTTAACCTGTCCATGCAAATCCCTTGGTATTATAATTTTCTCCAAAGCGCGGAAATTGCCCATTGTGATAGTGTTGGTATTTTGAAGGCGGCAGCGTGGATGGGACTAAAATTGCCATTACAGTACCGCGCCTCTTATACCTTGCTGATGCCAGAGCTGCTAGAACATTGTAACGAGCAAGGATTTTCGGTATTTTTATTAGGCGCGAAACCCCAGCATTCTGATGCCGCGCTTGAGCGATTGCAAGCTCAATATCCAAAAATGGTAATCGCGGCACATCACGGCTACTTCGATACGCAAGACACTTACCAGAATAATGAGGCGATCGATCGGATCAACCAGGTAAAGCCCAACATCTTAATTGTGGGGATGGGGATGCCAATTCAAGAGAATTGGATTCGCACCAACCGTGACAGACTAAATGTGAATGTATTAATGGTAGGCGGTGCGGCGATCGATCGATTAGCAGGAGTCGTGCCTGATTGTCCAACGTTTCTCTCGAATATTGGTTTAGAGTGGTTGTATCGCTTATGTCGCGAGCCAAAGCGGTTAGCAGCTCGCTACTTGATTGGTAACTTAGCGTTTTTTTTACAGATTGCCTTGGCCAAGTCACATTCACATTCATTAGAAGTTCAGTTAGTAGAATCGGTCGATAAATTCAAAAAAAATTTAATTGAAGAATCTGCTCAAGAAAAAAAGCTATGAAGCCAATTTCGCTATTCAAAAGTGGATTATGGATTACCTACGCTACTTTGATAACTCGTGGCTTTGCGTTTCTGAGTAGTTTGGTTTTAGCAAGGTTGTTAGAACCATCAGACTTCGGTATCATTGGCATCGCCTATGTCTTTTGGTCTTTTTTTACGCTGTTCACACAAGATACAGCAGGTTCGTTCATCATTTATAAAGGTATAGACAATCCTAAATACGTCAATACTGCGTATACGGTTAGCCTCATTATTGGCATAGTTTTTGGTCTGGGGATAGTGGCTGCTGCACCTTTAATTGCTAGCTTCTTCAATGAACCTGCACTCACCTGGATTCTACGCGCTTTCTCGCTCAATATTGTTTTGTCTTCTGCTGGATACGTTTATTCCGGTGTGATGGCGCGACAGCTAAAGTATCAAGCGATTGCAAATATCACGTTAGCTCAATCCATTATCCGTCTGCTGAGTACAGTAGGTGCTGCCTTGCTGGGATTAAGCTACTGGTCTTTTGTCATTGGCGATACAAGTGGTTGGATCGTCTTTTGTGTACTGAATTGGTACTACTCAAAATATCAGTTTCGTCTTCAACTGCATCCAGAGGTTAAGTCTGAAGTTGTATCTTTCTGCATGAATGCGGTAGGGTCGAGCATTGGTATGTATACTAATTTCAACATCGATAACTTTGCAGTAGGAAAGCTGTTGGGTAGCACCAGCCTTGGTTACTATAACCTTGCCTATCAGCTTACTATGACTTTATCTACCGTATTTGGTGCATTGCTGGATAAGCTAGGTACGCCACTTTTTGCTCAACTCACAGACGAGGATCGGCAAAAAAAAGTACTGGAAAATGTGGCAGAGCAAATCGCTCTGTTTGCAGCCCCTGCCTGCGCCCTGATTTTCCTAGTTGCTACTCCACAGGTCATCGCTGTTGTTTTTGGAGAGAAATGGATTCCTATTAATACAGTGATTCCGGGCTTACTGTTTTTTGCTTACTTTCGTATCTTCAATTCATCCATTAGATCTATGCTGGTAGCCAAGGGTCGCCCTGACTTAAATGCTAAGGTTAATTTACGAGTTGCGCCCTTTGCAGTATTGAGCTTTGTAGTTGGTGCTCATCAAGGTGGAATTGTCGGCGTGAGTTTAGCAGCGGCATTAGTGTTGGGATTAGGCTGGACAGTCTACTGGTGGTGGTTTGCCTGCCGCGAGCTGAATTGGGGATTAAAAGAATTTATGTTTCCTTGCTTTGTTCCTCTTCTGTTAACTATTCCAGGGATTTTAATTTCCTTTAAATTATCTTTGATCCCGAGTTTATTAGTATTTACAGTAACTTATTTACTCTGTACATTTACTTTCAGCCGCAAATATTTCTCTATTTACATGGCAGTAGCTAATCGCGCAGCAATGAAATTAAAACTACATCTCAATCAATAATATTTGGTAACTAGCCTAATCATAGGTTAGATTTAAATGCTGTCGCGGCAAGAGCTTGAAAAAAGATACAAAAAATCTAAACTGGGTTACATGCAAACTACTTGAGATCGGGTCGAATTATTTTTACACAAAGAGCAAGAGGAAACCAATGCACGCAATCGATCAAGACTTAAGAGATAAAATTAATAATTCGACATACGTTTCTTTCGATATCTTTAACACAGCAATTTTAAGAGATGTATTGATACCGTTTGATGTTTTTGAACTCGTACAAAAACAATACGAATCTATTTACCAGCATAGCTTAACTAATTACGCACAACAAAGACAAAAATCCGAGAAAAAAGCCCGGAAAAAAGCATGGCAGCAACGACAAGTTGCTGAAGTGACTTTCGAGGAAATATTCGACTGCTTTCAAAAAGATTACGATCTAGATGTTGACTTGGTATCAACTCTACAGCAGCTCGAAATCGAAGCAGAAATTAATATTTGTCACCGAAACGCATACATTTTTTCTCTATATCGTTACTGTTTGAGCGAACAGAAAAAAATTGTCTTTATATCCGATATGTATTTACCTTCGAATACGATCGAACAGATTTTACGATCGTCGGGATATACAGAATTTCAAGAATTGTTTGTTTCTGCTGATTTTGCCAAAACAAAAAGTCGAGGCGATCTTTATCAAGTCGCGATCAAAAAACTCGAATGCAGTGCAGATGAAATACTTCACATTGGTGATAATTACCAATCCGATATTGTTAGTGCGCAAAATAACGGATTGAAGACATATTACTATGAAGATCCGTTGAAACGTTCCCTAAAAGATCGAAAATTTCAAAGAGAAAAATTATCCAAAGTATTTAATGTAGATCATAGTTTAGAAGAATCGGTGTGTCTAGCTGCAATTATCAATAAGTACTACTCTCAACCAAATTCCCAAAAAAATAATTTTTGGTACGATCTAGGTTTTAAAAATCTAGGCATTCTTTTCTTAAGCTTTATTGGCTGGTTGCACGCAACGGTAAAAAAAGATGGCATCGAAAAAATCTTCTTTCTTTCCCGAGACGGTTACATCATGAAACGAGTGTACGATTTGACCGCCGAAGTTTTCGATCGTCCGCCCGAAGCTGAATATTTATATGCTTCTAGAAGAGCGCTGAACATCCCGTCTATTAAAAAGTTAGATGAAGTAGCACTAGATTTTTTGGCAAGTGGTACTAGTGTTTTGAAAGTGTCTCAATTTTTATCAAGAGCGGGATTAGAACCAAAATTATATCTCGAACAACTGCAACGAGTTGGCTTAAACAACCTCGGTGAAGAAATTATTACTTCCGAACAACATCAAAAACTACGCACTTTTTATCAATTAATTGCAGAAGATATTGAAAATATAGCTGCTTGTGAAAGAGAAAAAACAACTCAATATTTGACATCGATTGATTTTTTTAAAAAACCCAAAATCGCAGTTGTAGACATAGGTTGGCATGGAAGTATGCAGTACTCTCTTACCAAAATAGTCAATGCCTTAGATCAAGAAATTGATATTAAAGGATACTATTTTGCTACTAAAGCTGGAGCTAAAAAAAATCAAGGAAAAGGCATGAGAATGTCTAGCTATTTATGTGATTGTGGCAACCCAACTTACTATGGAAATACGATTCGACTATCAACAGAAATTTTTGAATTCATTCATTCTGCACCTCATGGCAGCGTTATTAAATATGGTAGCGAACGTGGAGACATGAAACCAGTTTTGGAAGAAAACGATCGCCCACAAAGCGAACTGACCAAAGTAGAAATGATGCACCAAGGCGCGATCGATTTCATTACTCAATATCTAAAAGTTGTCAGTAAGTTTTCTTGTATTCAAATACCCGATCGAGAAATGGCGATCGAACCCTTGCGGCGAGTTTTGAGAAATCCTACTTTAGAAGAAGCACAAAACTTGGGCGATATTCAACACGTTGAAAGTTTCGGCAAAGTCAAAATGCAAAGATTTATTGCCAAACCACCCCAATATAGTTTTCTGGAATTATTGAGAGTCGATCGAGTATTTGCCTCATTAAAATCTTCTTTTTGGAAGATCGGCTATTTGAAAAGACTCTTGGCGAGAAGTTAAAGTCATACGGGGAAGGAATTGCCTTGTCTCTACAAAACAAAACATCGTTTTGCTCGTACAGAAGTAAAAAATATTTATTTAGAAAAAATTATGGTTGTAGTTCCTAAAGTTAGCGTCATCGTACCTGCTTATAATATTGCCTCCTATATTGCAGACACTTTGATGTCTGTTGAAACTCAAACTTTTCGAGATTTTGAAGTATTAGTCATAGATGACGGATCTACAGATGATACGGCAAAACAAGTTAAAATTTTTTGTCGGCGAGACGATCGTTTTCAACTTTTGCAAAAAGACAATGGTGGTTTAGCTTCTGCTCGAAATTACGGTATGCGTCATGCTAGAGGAGAGTATATAGCTTTACTCGATGGAGACGATCTTTATAAACCAAACAAACTAGCCAATCATGTTGCCAGACTCGATCGCAATGCAGAAGCAGGAGTCGTTTATAGTGCATCTGCTGCCATTCGCGACGATGGAGGTTCGACTTTTATATCTTTAAGCGGTCGTCCTCTCAGTAATAATTTACTATTTTCTCTACTGTGTAAAAATTTCATCGGTCATGGTTCTAATGCAGTTTTTCGTCGCTGTATTGTTGAGGATGTAGGCGGATTTGATGAAACACTACCGAGTGCGGAAGATATAGATTATTGGTTGAGAATTGCTGCAACTGGAAAATGGACATTCGATCGCGAACCGCAAGTTTTATGTTGCTATCGAGTTCGTCCTTCTGGGCTTTCTTTTAATGTAGCAGAAATGCAAAGATGCGGTGAGAGAGTAATTAAAGGTGCTTATCAACGCTCTCCCGATTTGGTAGAACCCATGTTACCAACTGCATCTGCTTATATGTATCGTTACTTAGCGCGGCTGTCTATAACTAGTAGCGATCGCATCAAAGCTAGAGAATATATCGATCTGGCTTGGAAAAGCGACCGCTCGATCTTTTTGAGGGATTTGCGTTCTTTACTTACTTTGGTATCAGTACGTTTAGCACCAATCGCTCAAATAGTAATTAGACAATCTTTAGGAAGTAGTAAATAAGTATGGACAGCCAAGCTTGCGAATAATAGTTAAAGCTTTGCTGGTGGTGTGCGGGTGTCGTAAATAACTGTACCCAACCACACAAAAAAGAACCATAGGTAGACCGCCATCCAACTCAAAGGTGTTGCATTGCAAGCTATGTAGAGAGCGACGAGTCCAGCAAACGCCCCCTCGCATTCGACGCGACCGCGACTTGCTGCGCGATAAACATGCCAAAGTGTTAAAGCCATTGCACCAATCAGAACGATAAATCCGACGATCCCATGCAAATATAGTACTGCTGAATAAGTTGAGAATGAGGCTAGTGTAATATAGTTATCTTCGTATAAATTTATTTTGTCTCTGATAATGCCCCAGCCGATCAAAGGAGACTCTTGCCATGCTTCGAGCGTCTTTCTGACTACCAACTCACGTTCTATCGAGGAAGATACAGCATTATCACGTGTTTTATTTAAGGCTTCACTGGGCTTATCAAACAATTCTCCAATCGTTAAGCTCAACATGCTACATATCAAAAAAGTTGCAGATGCAAGCCAAAGTGAGAGTTGACGAAAGAGTCCACTTCTAAACAGCAGACCGATCAACAAAGCAAACGGAAGAACGAGTAAAGCACTGCGGCTGGCACTGACAACTAAAGCACCGATGCAACCTAATAAAGCGAGGTATCGCAACCGGAGATCGGATTCATGCAGACAAATCAGAAAACACAGCACTGCGCACAGCCCTAAAATCGGCGGATCGGGAGTATAAAGCACCGTTCTGGGAACGGGCAAACCAAAAAACGATGACGGGAATGCTAAATCCACCCTCAAACTACCTTTGTCGGCAGGTATCAATCGGGCAAGGGGTGGAATGAAGCCACTGCCGCCAATCTTCAGGGCAAGCAATGTTACTTGAACTGAGATCGCCACCAGATAGCCCGATGCCATCCATGCCACCGCACGCGTAATTACGGGAGTTCGGACTTGGCTCCAAAACGGCAAAGCAAGACAAGCAAAAATCAGAAAGTAGCTTTTAAAAAAGGTAACAACTGCTGCCGCCACTGGCAAAATGCTAAAACCCAGAGCGTTTATCCCTAAAACTGCCGTCCACAGCATCACTATGGACATTACTAGCCAAGCCCAAATAGCAATAGGTATACCTTCTCTTACCAACCGATCCCAATTGAAATGAATGGCAAGTAAACTAACCATCACGAGCGGATAAAATAGTGATTGAATTCCCAACAACCACCACACGGGAGTGAGAATAATCGTCCAGTAAATAACTCGCTCCGAAAGCGACAAATCGTTGGCTTCAACGTCTTTTATTAAAATCGGTCTGATCGACGGAAGGTTAAACATACGGATCTTTGAAGATTAGCGGCATCCGATTGCAAGCTGATTTCAATTCCGAACACAGCGCATCGATCCAATTGTAATTCAGAAACTATGCCACCACAAAGATCGATCGATAATTTATGGGGGAAACGCAGAGTTAAACTAAGCAACCAGCTCACGACAGCCGCTCGTCTACAAAACCGCGCTTGACAGTTTCCCGCCACACAGCTCATCTGTTTGACGTGCCGCTTTGCTGGCGATTGCTTGGGTCTTTGTCATGGACGGGAAACCCGATTTCTGACAAGTTAAGGTTTCCGATCGAATGTCAACACCCATATATGGTGGATCTGTGAAATGAACAACCTAAATGTGGCGATCTAGTTTTCTGACTTGATCGAAGTACAAAAGTTCTTGATCGCTAGACATGTGATGGACTGGTCGATCGATAGATCGTCAAACCTGCTTGACACTTGCGATCGAAGCTTAACTTGTCACGAATCGGGAAACCCGTCCGACAAGACTCCGCTTTTTGACGTTGTTTTTTCTGCTCCCCGCTCTAAATCAACGGTAAAACCAATTTGACAAAATAGTAAACTAAGGGCGCAGTAAAAATATAACTATCAGTCCGATCGAGCATCCCGCCGTGTCCGGGAATTAAATCCCCCGAATCCTTGACCCCAGCATCGCGTTTCATCACCGATTCTGTCAGATCGCCCAACATGCTCGTCATCCCAATCAAACTACCCAAGGCAACGCCACCGATGTACCAGTGGTGCCAGTGCAATGCCCACGCACCCAGCATTCCCATTCCCATACTACTCAAAATTCCACAGATCGCCCCTTCAACTGTCTTTTTGGGGCTAATTTCGGATAATCGCGTCCGTCCGAGCCATTTGCCAAATAGATAAGCACCAATATCGGTCACCATGATGCACATAAAGGACAGCAGCGTTGTCGTAAAGGCCGGTGGTAGGATGCTCAGATCGAGACTCGTTAGTAGTTGCGACCAGTCGGTACTAAATGGAAAAGCATGTGCTGTGAGCGGATCGAATCCCACTCGCAACCGAATCCAAAAACTGGGTAAATAACCACCATAAAACAGTCCGAACAGGGAAGTCGAAATATCGGCGATCGAGGCTATTTTCGGCAGGAATAGCAAGTAAAAGCAAATCAGGGTACCAGCGACGGGAAATAATGCGTCGTCGAGATTGGAGCCGAGTGCCCCGACTAATAACAAGATTTGGCTGACAACTAGCGTAATTTTACTGGCTGGTTCGATCCCTTTGGCACGCACGAGGGTGAAGTACTCGCTTTGACCGAGATAGACAATGATACACATCCCGATCGTAAAGTACCAGCTCCCCAGCAATAACATACATAAAGCTACAGCGATCGCTACGATGGTACTAATGACACGGGGTATAGACATTTCGGGGACAGGGACTGGGGGACGGGGGGACTGGGGGACTGGGGGACTGGGAGACTGGGTGACTGGGTGACTGGGGGACGGGGGGACGGGGTGACGGGGTGACGAGGTGACTGGGAGAGAAAAGACCAGGACGCTTGCGTCCAAAAGCTCTATTCACTATTCACTATTCACTATTCACTATTCACTATCCCCTACCCTCTTAATCTAATTTCTCAGCACTGAGAATAAACAACGGATCGACAGCAGTCAACCGCCGACTATTCCCTCTGGTTTCGAGCCGATTGACAGCGGCTTGGACGACTTCGACATTGCGAGCGTGCAACTGAGTGAAGCTTTCGGATACTTCATACAAAGCTTCCAAACTAGCGGCTGTGACCACAATTCGGCCTGTCGAGGGTAAGTATTCCCAAACTTGTTGCAAGATCGGTTTGATGCCCTTACTGCCTTCGATGCAGGCTCTTTGGGGCAGAGTCGAGATCTGCTGGAAACATTGGGGGGCATTGCCCGTGACAACTTGAACGTTGCGCACGCCAAAGCGATCGCAATTAAGTTGAATCAGATTGGCGACTTCTTCATCGCGCTCGATCGCGATAATTTGGGCTTGAGGGCATAGTAACCCAATTTCCACCGGAATTGTCCCCGTGCCTGCACCAATATCCCAGACGACGGAATTTGCTTCCAATCTCAACGCCGAAATCAGTAGGAGTCTGATCTCGCGCTGACTCATGGGAATCCCTGGCAATCGCTCGAATAATTCGTCGGGAATTCCTGGGGATACATATTTCCACAGTTCGGACATAGGGCTTGGGGTAGTGGTGGGGTAGGTGTGCGTATATACACACAAGAGGCATGTTTACTGACATCTTACACTAGCGGCACGCTCTGGTTATATCCCCTTACCGCCTAAAAACATTTGCGGGGATTAAGAATATTCAGCGGATCGAATTGGTGTTTGAGTTGGCGCATCAGGGGGATAGCATTGCCGCGATAGCCCCAGACGTCTAGTTGTAGCTTGAGTGCTATTGGTGCTTGTAAGACTGATAGAAAGCCGCCAACAGCTTCACAATGACTGCGGAGTGATGTAATGTGTCGATCGTCATTCAAGGCACAGGCACCGAGGCCACTACTGAGATGAATGACACCGCTGGCGTGATTATCTGTGCATCGATCGAGCAGGGCAATCGTTTCAACTACGGCAGTCGATCTGACGCCTAGTTTACAACCAATGGTCGTGGCACCCCAAATTCCGGTTTGAATGCCCTGCCAGAGTTGCTCGGCTTGCTCGCCTTGCCAGATCCCACCTTTTAAGCCCAAACCCCTGCCGATTTCTAGCAATTGTGCTGATTGCTGGGCGATACTTTCGGGAATGGTGGCAAATTTAACGACCAGACTGGGGGTATTACTAATCTCTAGCTGCTGACTGAGGGCTGTTGAAACCACATCGACGGCAATGGGGGTTAGGGTACTGGCGAGTAAGATTTTAGCGACGGTGGCGAGCTGATCGATCGATCCAGTCAGCATCACCGTCCCAGTGTCAGCGGGCACTGGATAGACGCGAAAAGTCACCGCTGTCAAAATCCCTAAAGTGCCATAGGAGCCAGTAAACAGCTTCATCATGTCATAGCCAGCCACATTTTTGACGACTCTGCCGCCAGCTTTGGCAATGTTGCCATCAGCTCTTACGAAACTGATGCCTAAGAGTAAATCTCGCACGCCGCCATACCGATGCCGCAGCGAACCAGTATTTGCCGTGGCAATGATGCCCCCGATCGTGGCGCGATCTGGATAGACTGGATCTAGGGGTAAAAACTGTCCGGCAGCAGCTAAAATTGTTTGCAAGTTGGCGAAGTTCATCCCCGCTTCGACAGTTACGGTCAGATCGCCGACAGCATGAGCGATGAGCCGATCGAGTTTCTGAGTACTGACGATCGATTTAGCACCCTTCACGGTGCCGCCCCAGTCCAGTTTAGTGCTCTTCCCCGCGACAACTAGCGGAGATCGATCCCGATTGGCGATCGTCACTAATTCAGCCAGCTCCGACTCGCTCGTCGGCAGACCGATTGGCAAAGAGATATCATTAATCCTGTCGTCCATAAGATCTAACTTTATCGCACAATAGTTAGGCATCGTCGCTCGATCCAGACTAGCACTATTTATCCATCCGCAATTAGAGATGACAGCGTTCCCAAAATTAGTGTAGCCAATTAATTATGAAGATGTTGTGCTCGTCACCATCTGTATCCCAACTTAACCCCGAATTGTTGGCCGATATTACTCAAGCACTCAATGCTGATGGTAGTAGGCTCCTAATTTTGGCCAAGCCGCTCGCGCAACGCGATCGAGTCTTGAGTTATGGGATTCAACCGCGCACCAAAACCCCGATTGAAAAAAATCAGTTGTGGCAACAGTTGCTCCATCCCCAGGCTCCCGTCACCATCCAGCACGGAGCCACAGTCTACCCGATCGATTGTATTTTTGATCGATCGCCCCTAACGCCGCTATTTACCGCTTTTCGCACTGCGGGAATTGAATCGCTGCTGATCTTAGCACTAGGCGATCGCGATCGCTGTGTCGGCTGTCTGACCCTATTTAGATCCACTGCTAGGCAAGAGTGGCGATGGACGGAGGCGGAGTTGCAGCTAGCGCAAACTTTCGGGATGCAACTATATCTAGCCGTAATGGCGCAACGGGTCGAGCAGATGTTCCGAGATCGACTGTATCGCGATCTGTTAACTGGTTTACCCAATCGGTTGCTGTTGAATCAATGGTTGACTTTTGCATTAGCAAAAATGCCTGGTGTTGGTGAAGTTTTAGTCGTAATTTTGCTCAATTTAGACAGGTTTAAACATATTAACGACAGGCTCGGTCATCGATCTGGCGATCGCTTGCTGCAATTAACTGCCGAACGCTTACAAAATACGTTCGGTCGCGAAGCAACAATCGGTCGCTGGAGCGGGGATGAATTTGCATTGATAATTCCGACACTCGATCGAATTTCCGCAGTCAATGAAATTGCCGAGCGCATCCTCAATTGTTTCGATTTGCCCTTTAATTTCGATCGCCGCACCCAGTCGTCCCAGCATTCACTCCAGCTCAAAGCCAGTATGGGAATTGCGATCTCGACTACTCCGGGCGAGGATAGTGAAGTACTCCTCCACCAAGCCGATGCCGCGCTTCATCGCGCCAAAGATGATGGGACTAATTATGAGATCTATCGGGCGATCGATCCGCCAGCGATCGCTAGATTGCAACTAGAATGCGTCCTCGATCATGTCTGTGCGGCCATTACCGATCGATCGATCGAAGATCGCAATTTATTATTACATTATCAACCCCAAATCGATATTCAAACTGGCAAAATTATCGGCGTCGAAGCTTTATTACGGTGTCAAGATCTCCAATCTGAATTCATCAATCCCAGCGAACTGATTCCGATCGCTGAAGAGACCGGATCGATTATTCAAATCGGTGCATGGGTAATTAGAACCGCTTGCAATCAAAACAAAATCTGGCAAGATCGCGGCTGGAGTCACTTTCCGATCGCGGTCAATTTTTCAGTCAAACAACTCCAAGATCGCCATTCGATCGAGACTATTTTGAGCATCTTAGCTGAAACCGGACTCTCTCCAGCCACACTAGAAATCGAAATCACCGAAAGTATCGCGATTAAAGATTTAGACCGCACAATCTCGATTTTAGAATCTCTCCGCAAGATAGGTGTTAAGATCTCTTTGGATGATTTCGGTACGGGGTACTCTTCTCTGGCTGCACTCAAATATTTACCGTTAGATCGACTCAAGATCGATCGTTCTTTCATTCGAGAACTGCGAGCAAATACAGTCGATGCTGGGATCGTGAGCACGATCGTTAATCTCGGACATGAATTGCAGCTCAATGTCGTAGCCGAAGGGGTAGAAACGATCGAGCAATTGGAGTTTTTGCGATCGATTAATTGTGATGCCGCTCAAGGTTTCTTATTTAGTCGGCCGATGGCGGCACCAG
>NZ_JANNDR010000044.1:0-3148 GCF_031378165.1 Chamaesiphon sp. OTE_75_metabat_556 | reverse complement strand
GCTTCTGCTCTGCTTTTTTCATACCAGACTTTGGTGCCGACTAGTTGCTGTTCAATCTGGCCTTTGATCCGGCCGTAGCGATCTCCATAGCGCAGATCCAATTGCCGATCGACTTCAGACATCCTTGCCTTGAGCCGTGCGGACTGTGCTTGCAGCAGCGGAAAAATTGAGAGAGTAAACATAAGTCGCGCTCCTGATTGGTGATGCAATTGTCTAAAATTTTTCGAGTACTGCTAGCGAACACTGTCCCACTTACTCACGCTCGGGTAGAGTGTTGAGCCGAGGGTTGCGATGACCGACAGCCGAACCGATCAATGACGATACCAAGCCTAAGAGGGAACCAAAGACGAACGACCAACTAACTTTAGAGGTATTCTCAGCAATCTCGCGAGTTTGTTGGGCGGTGATATTTGGGGTCTTGGCAGCAACTTGGCCGGGGGTAGTTGGCACAACTGAGGGGTTGACTTGACGCACCTGATTGATGACACCACCAGCATTGGAGGCAGCCACCCCAAAAGCACCAGAGACGCCGCTAGACAGCAGCCAAGCACTCAGAGCTAGCATCGATGCCCAGAGGATCGCGCCATTCAATAAGGCGGTGTTGCGGCTCATCCGTCCAGCCGTGCGTGCCGCAGTCCAACCGCCAGCAAACAATGAGATCAGCAAACTGACGATCGACCAAATCCCGATATTGACACCTACGCCACCAGCATCAGTTCTCGGCGCGCCAGAGTCACCGATCGCGCCAGCACCGACAGCTACGCCTAATGCGCTTAAGACTAGTTGCGTACTTAAAGCAACTACCAAGCCAGCCACGATCGGACCCCACCGCACTTGATCGTGATAGTTGGCCGCGACCACTGGTAGGGTGCGCTCGCCAATATAGTCATTCGGTCTATCTATATAAGCCATGATAATTCTCCAAAAATTGTAAAGTAAACAGACGGTGCATCCTGAAAATTTTTAGCCCTAACGATCGAGATCGAGCCGCTACTGTCATAGCTAAAGTGAATCAAAAACTGGCTTCATTCGCAGACACTTAAAAGCAATGGCTAGTAACGTCGATCGAGCTATTGGTTAGCTATTTTTGAGTTTGTCGATCGCTTTTTCAACTTGTTTGACTACTGGCAATTTAGTATCGCTAGAACGATACATTTTGTCTCGATCAGCAGCATTGGGTTGGACTTCATTGAGTGCGCCCTGCGAGCGTTCCTCGATCGACTTGAGCGAGTTAGCCGGATTGTCCAATGCCTCTTTGGACTGTTCTTCGATCTTGTCTAGCTGTTCTACACCTTTGGTCACGGCACTCTGACCGGCTAGTGCTGAGAAACCGCTCCCAAATGCCAGGATGGTAGCAAAGAACATCGCCAAGAACATCCGCATCGGTCGGACAGATCCAAAAAAACTGGATATATGTTTCATATCAAAAACCTCTAAATAGATTGACAACAATTAAATTTGCAAGTGGGCGAAAAATCGCTATGGCTAGATATTTCTACGTGCGACTAGACCATAGAGATAAATCGCAATGATGGCACCTAGTACGGCCACAAACACGCCAGGGATACTCAATCCAGGTGCTGCCAATTGCAGGGTGCCCGTCAGAATAAAAGTATGTAACGTCCCGCCGATAAAAGCACCGATTACGCCTAACAGCAGAGTTGACAACCAACTACCGCCTTGGTCACCAGGCACAATCGCTTTGGCAATCGCACCGGCTAGTAAACCTAAAACTACCCAAGCAATAATATTCATAATGAAAATTCTCGATGTAGGATGATAATAGTAATCTAGCAGTCATGCTAGTTAAACCCTTTCCCTCAAGTGGATGAACTCTGGATTACGAGCAGGTGTCAATGGACAGAGATCTAGTTTTTAATTTTGACAACCAAAAACTCATCGACCAATTTCACAAATAATTGCCAATTAGCTGATATTTGATGTCCGATCGTGGCCGATATCCACCAGCTCAGATCGTGAAGATTTAGTCATACCCGCTCGTCAATCCCAGCGTTAGCAAACTGTGGTAATTTAATTGAGACTACCGGTTTTAGCCAATGCCCGAATGACATTATCTTTAACCATTAACTGGCGAAAGGCTTCGACGAGAAATTCCTGAGCGCGATCTGGACTTAATTCTTTGACTTGTTGGGTGTATTTTGCTAGGGAAAACTGTTGTTCGAGACTGAGTTCTAATGCCAATATATCCACGATCTTTACCTCAGTGATTAGTTTAATAATCGCGATGTTTAGGGCTTGACCGTAGCTTTGACGATCGCGCGTTTGACACCTTTAATTTGGAGTGCCAAGGGTTCAATTTTGGCGAGTTGGTCGGACTTGGCGACCGTGCCGGCGATCGTCACAGTGGCATCTTTAGCCTCGACGGTCAGTTTGCTACTGGGGATATTGGCCTCTAGCTTGCCACGGACTTCGCTAGCCAGATCGCCAGCATCTCGCACTTGGGGATTCCCGCCAATATTGTTGCGTTGCTCCCGTGCGCGAATATCTGATTCGATCTGCTTTTTGCGAATCGGATTTTGGGCATCGCCTTTGTCGTCAGCATTGGCGGCGGGAGATGCTTGCCCGGTGGTAGTTGTCGAATCTGGGGCACCAGATGAAGTTTTGGAGGCATTGCTGCAAGCCGATACCGTCAATGTCAGCAACATACTCCAGCTCAATAACTGGATCGAACTGGGGATAATTATCTTAGACATATCAAATTCCTCGATTGCGATCGGGTCAGCAAATGGTTAGTGTTCTAGATATTGGGTTTTAACTGGTGAGGCCAGATCGGCTGGATCGCTAGCTAAGTCTGTGATATACCAATCTTGAATCCCCCGCCGCGTAAAAATAGCTGCTGCTTGCTCGATCTCGGCAGCCGTTCCCTCGACGATAACTAAATAATTGCCAGCCGCTACGCGATCGCCATACATACTAGCATGTTCGTCGGGGATACCCAGTCCGGCTAAACCGCCGGCCAAGCTGCCAGCGGCTGCGCCGATCGCCGCGCCTGAAGCTGCTGTTGCCAAGGCCGTCGCCGCTGCGCCAGCGAGCATCACGGGGCCGATACCCGGAATTGCCAAAGCACCTAGACCTACTAATAAACCGGTCGCGCTCCCAAATGCCGTCCCCGCGATCGCACCGTTTT